>CAZNGD010000406.1:0-1526 GCA_964572295.1 uncultured Verrucomicrobiota bacterium | reverse complement strand
AACCGCCCCGGATCCCCCCACCTCCATGGAGCTTTTTTTACACCTCAAAAAAATGACCACATTTTATAAACTCTGGACAGTTGGTCAAAAACCGGTTTCCAGAGATTGCAGCTTTTGAGCCTATTTGGACTGCAGGATTTCGACGGCTACGCTGCGGGTGTGGCGCAGGGCACCGGGCTTGTCTACTGTGACCCGGACAGCCTGCACCGCGGGGTAGAGGAGACAGGCATCGGCCAATCGCGTGGCGAGAGTCTCAATCAGGAAAAAATGCCCTTGGCGGGCAATCCGACGGACATCGTTTTCGATTTGTTCGTAATTCAAGGCATCCGCGATTTTGCCGCTTTTTGCGGCAGCGGTGATATCGGTGGCGAGCGCAATATTGACCAGCACGTTGCGGGGAGTGCGGCGTTCGGTCGGATAGATGCCGAGAATGCAGCGGACCTTCACATCGCGCAGGTGTATCCAGGCCGAGGGCGGCAACGATTTTTTGGATCGGGATTTCACGCGGGGTTGGAAGATGCCCGGATAAAGGTGCCGTTTTCGATTTCCGCAAAGGCCTGTTGCAACTCTTCGGGGGTGTTCATCACGATGGGCCCACCCCATGCCACCGGCTCGCGTAACGGCCGACCGGCAAACAACACGAAGCGCATTCCCTCTTGCCCGGCGCGCGCCTGAAATACATCGCCGCTGCCGAGCAGCACCGCGCGGTGGCTGGCGATCAGATCATCGTTGACACCCACTGCGCCGGAGCCGGTCAGAATATAGATGAAGACGGTTTCTTCGGGGTTTGTCGGCAGACGGAATGTACTGCCGGCGGTCAGTTCCACATCCAGCATCGTGGCCGGCACATAATCGCCCTGCGTTGGGCCGGCCGTGGCGCCGTAATGGCCGCAAATCACGCCGACACGCCCGCCATCCAGCGGCACGCGGGGAATTTTATCGCCGGACAAATCGCGGTATTGGGGCGCGGTGAACTTGTCCTTGCGCGGCAGATTCAACCACAGTTGCAGGCCCAGCATCCGCGGGCTGGCTTGGGGCATTTCCTGATGAATAATGCCGCTGCCAGCGGTCATCCATTGGCAACCGCCATCGCGGATCGTGCCGCGGTTGCCCAGACTGTCGCCGTGATCAATCTCGCCGCTGACCAGATAGGTCACGGTTTCGATGCCCCGGTGCGGATGCCACGGGAAGCCGCGAATGTAATCGGCGGGATCGCGCGAATCAAAGGCATCCAACATGAGGAACGGATCAAAATCCTGCACATCGCGGCGACTAATCACGCGCACCAGTCTGACGCCCGCGCCGTCCGTCTGGGGTGTGCCGGTGACAATCCGTTGAATGGGTCGAATGGTATTCATATCATCATCCTAACGCCTCCGGCGGCGAATGCAAGCGGGGGCATGGGATTCTCGCCTTGCCGCGGCAAAACGGGCGGCCTATGCTGTCGCGCCATGAAAGTTAGCCTTCGCCAGTTGCTGCGGGTGGCCGCGTGGGGAACGGCATGGGTGGCCGCAACCGCCGCCCTG
>CAZNGD010000405.1:0-1551 GCA_964572295.1 uncultured Verrucomicrobiota bacterium | reverse complement strand
GGTCACGGCCCTCTGGCCGCGCGAGTTCGATCCGAGGGGGTTGACGATTTTGGAGAGGTAGTTTTCCAACTCGCGGCCATATTCGGTATCCTTGCCGGCGAGGGTGAGTTGCTTGTGCAGCATGGAGAGGCCCTGTTCGCCGATTTCCGCTTCCTCGGCGGAGGCGTAGCGGCCGGCGGGATTGGGTTCCAGGAAGCGCTGGAGCAAAATCAGGAATTGGGCGTTTTGGCGGACGTGGTCGGGCAGAATGTCGTAGAGTCGGCCGGGGAGATTGGTTTTGGCCTTGAGCAATTCGGATTCCGAGCGGACGATTTCGGGGGAGAAGAGGCGTTCGCCCCGGAGCATTTCCAGGCCGACGAGGCCGAGGCTATAGATGTCGGAGCGGGTTCGGGCGACGCGTTCGTTGTGGACTTCGGGGGCCATGTAGACGGGGGTGCCGAGCAGCAGCGTGATTTTTTCATCCACCAGCATGGCGCGGCCGTAGTCAATCAGTTTGACGTAGCCGAGGCGGTTGATCATGACGTTGGCGGGTTTGACATCGGAATGGATGAAGCCCATTTCGTGGAGGGTTTCCAGGCCGCGCAGGACCTGGCGCAAAATGTAGAGGGCGATGCCGGGCTGAATCATCAGCTTGCCGCCTTCCTGGCGGAAAATCACATCGGTGAAGCGCCGCCATTCGTCCTCGGTGGAACGCGCGCGGACCTGTTCAAGGTGCGCGCCATCGAGCAGCTCGCGCAGGGAGATGCCATCCACCACTTCCATCTGGATGTAGCCGATGCCGTTGCTTTCCTCATAGATGTCCGGCGCGACGAGCGCGGGATTTTTGACCAGTTGCAGTTTGGAGGTTTGCGCGGCGATGCGCGCCATGTCGGTCCAATATTTTTTGGCGCTGCCGTAGATGGAGGGGTCGAAGAGTTTGATGGCGTGGCGGGTGACGCAGCCGCGCGCGCCCTGGCGCAAGCCCAAATACACAATGCCCTGGCGGCCGCGGCCCAGCTCGCGCGGGAAGCGGTAGGCAATGGGCTGATAAATGGCGCGGGCGGCGAGAATCGCGCGGTAGTTGGCGCTGAGTTGGCGGCTGCCGGTGCCGATTTGCACGCGGGTGGGGGCGAGGTCGCGCAGGATGGACGCATCCGTGCCCGCCTGGGGATCGGCGACGGTGGTATCGTCGGGCGTGATGCCGGGGGCGGGATCGCGCACGGTGGTCTGGTCAAATTGGTTGGGTTGGTTGGGCACGCGGGGGAGTTTACCTAAAGCTGGTGTTTTGGCAATATCGCTTGCCGATGACTGCCGCTGCCGCCAATCAGACGTTTGCCCGCCACGAGCGGGAGTTCCGTCGCCGGGTGTATCCGACGGCCACGAGCGCGGATTGGCGGGACTGGCGTTGGCAGTTGCGGAATCGCGCGCGGACGGCGGCGGCGGTGCGCCGCGCGCTGGGCGCGCTGTCGCCGCGGGAAGTCCGCGGGCTGGCGGCGGCGCGGGCGTGGCGGATGCCGCTGGGCATCACGCCCTATCTGCTGGCGCGGCTGGCCGTGGAGGAACCCGATGGCC
>CAZNGD010000404.1:0-1556 GCA_964572295.1 uncultured Verrucomicrobiota bacterium | reverse complement strand
CCACAACCCACCTGCGGTCGCAACCCAACCGGACACTCCCCCCTCCTTGGAGCCCTCCGCACAACCGAATGCCCCGTCACCTTTTTCCGTCTTGTCGCGGCGCCCCGCCTTTCAACGCGGCACCCCGCCGCCGCGGATGATTCATCCGATGGACCGGATGCGTCTGGAAATGGCGCGCATGATGGGCGAGGCCAACCGCGCGGCCGCCAACCTGGATGCGCTGTTCGGGATGGATGATTCCCCGTGGGCGGCGCTGCCGGCCTCGCCCGCGATGAACCTGCGCGAGTTGCCCGAAGCCTACGAGTTGGCGCTGGCCCTGCCCCATACCGATCCCGACAGCGTGGATGTGCAGCTTGATGGCCGGCTCCTGAGCGTCACGGCGCAGCAAAACACGCAAACCGCGCATTCGTCGGCATCGCAGCGCTTCAGTTCGCGCGTGCTGCTGCCGGGGCCGGTGGCGGCCAACGCCGTTTGCCAAGTTACGAACGAGCACGATCGGCTCTGCATCCGCATTCCCAAAGCAACGGCGCCGCAAACCGCGGCCCGGCAACCCTGACCAACCTGGTCGCGAGGAGAACCCCATGAGCGCCACTGGAATTACGGCCATCAATGAAAAAGTGAAGGAAGACAGCGTCTTTGTCGCCGCGCTGCGCGCCGAGCTTGAAAAGGTGATCGTGGGCCAGCGCTATTTGCTCGACCGCCTGATGATCGGCCTGCTGGCCAACGGCCACCTGCTGCTCGAAGGCGTGCCCGGCCTCGCCAAAACCCTCGCCGTCAAAACGCTGGCCGCCGCCATCCACACCTATTTCCACCGCATCCAATTCACGCCCGACCTGCTGCCCGCCGACCTGGTCGGCACGCAGGTCTATAACCCCAAGACCGGCGACTTCGGCACCCGCAAGGGCCCCATTTTTGCCAACATTATTTTGGCTGACGAAATCAACCGCGCGCCGGCCAAGGTGCAATCGGCGCTGCTGGAGGCCATGCAGGAGCGGCAAGTGACCATCGGCCCGGAAACCTTCCGGCTGCCGGACCCGTTTCTGGTGCTGGCCACGCAAAACCCGATTGAGCAGGAAGGCACCTACCCGCTGCCCGAGGCGCAGGTTGACCGCTTCATGTTGAAGCTGGTGGTGCAGTATCCCACGCGCGACGAAGAGCGCCGCATTCTGGAAGCCAACGCGCGCACGGAAGTCACCCACAACGTGCGCGCCGTGGTCGAACCCGATGCCATCCGCCGCGCCCGCGCCACCGTGGATGAAATCTATGTGGACGACAAAATCAAGGACTACATTCTCGCCATCGTCTTCGCCACGCGCGACCCCGCCGCGCACCAGCTCGCCCCGCTGGCCGATGCCATCCGCTACGGCGCCTCGCCGCGCGCCACGCTCTACCTGACCCTGGCCGCGCGCGCCCATGCCTTCCTCCAGGGCCGCGGCTACGTCACCCCGCAGGATGTCAAATCCATCGCCCCCGATGTCCTGCGCCACCGCATCATCCCCTCCTTCGAGGCCGAGGCCGACGACCTGACCGCCGATGCCATCATCACCACCCTGCTC
>CAZNGD010000403.1:0-1579 GCA_964572295.1 uncultured Verrucomicrobiota bacterium | reverse complement strand
GATTCGCCGACCTCCCCCGCGGTGGAATGGGGCGCGGTGGTGGTGGACCCGCTATGGCGCAGCGAAGGGCTGATGAAAAAGCTGCTGGCGGCGGCCATCGAGTCCATGAGCGAACGCGCCGAAAGCGTGCTGTATGCCCACGCCGTAACGAGCCATCCCTATACGCAAAAAACGTGCAACCGGTTCGAGTTTGTGCCCACCGCGCTGCTGCTGGGATTTATCGTGGACAACATCCGCTTTCGCGGAATCCAGGAACATGCGACCTATCGGGAAACCATCTTTGTCGCCTCGCGCCTTTTCCGGACGTTGCCGCAACAGCAGTTGCATCCGCCGCCGTGGCACCGCGCCACCATCGCGCGGCTGCTGGCGGGCGTGGGACTGGCGCTGGATGATCTGACGGCGGCTGGCGGCGAAGCGGCGGCGGCAGTGCCCGCGCAATCCACCTTCGCCACCACGACCATTGCCTCCATCAACATCGCGATTCTGGATGTTCCGGCGGTGGGCGCCGATTTCGCGGCGGTATTGGGCTTTGAGCTGCGCCGGTTGTGTCGCGCACGGGTGGACGTGATTTATCTGACGCTGGACTTGGCGGATCCGAATGTCGTGGGCGCGGTGAAGGCGGCGGAGGACCTGGGATTTTTCCTGGGCGGCTGGCTGCCGATGCAGCCGTTCGCCTACGGGCTGACATTCCAGTATCTCAACACAACCAAAGTGGACTTCGACAACATCGCGACCGACGGCGAGCAGGCGAACTGGCTGAAGGGCGTCATCCAGCGCGAGCAGCAACGAATCGAGGGGGGCCTGTTTGGCGGCGCGGCGGGGGAAGTGGATTAAGTGGGGGGGGGGCACGAAATTCACGAGGGGAATATGCTGGGCGGTGTACCACGTGATGGGTAGCGGGAACCGGCGGCAGGCGTTTCTTCTGCCCCGTTTTTTGGAGGAATCCGATTGTCGGCGGATGATCAAAAACGCCCAGAGATATACGCCTTGGCATGGCTGGCGCGGTGCGATACCGCGTCGGCAATGGATGGATCAAGGCTCGGCAAATGACACCAAAGGACTGCGGGTGTCCGGAGCGGGGCGGTCTTTTCGCCCGTGAAACGATTCTCCTGACCATCGGGTTTTCCTCTCGCTAGCCGTCCGGGATTCTGCGATACAGTCGGTAGTCCCGAAATGCTATTGTCTCTTTCCGTTTTGTTCGGCGCCGAGTTCATGCATCACATCTGGAGCATGCTCAATGAGAAAACTGCGGATGAACCATAACCCCGCCGTCGGGAACGCCGTTGCCGCGATCGTCGCCGTGCTTTGTTTTGCAGCCTTTGCGGCGGATTCGGCACGGATCGAAAAACCCGCCGCCGTTGATCCCGCGCAATACGCCGATTTCATCGAAAACGAGGTTTTCGATATTCAAGATTTGGCGGAGGGTGCGGAGATTCAGCGCCGCCGGTTTAATCGCATGACGCCGCCGGGGGTTTTATGGATTCAGCCGATGTTCCCGCTGGTGGTGCCGTTTGATGCCGAATGTTTCGACGATTTGTTTTTGAGCGGACTGTTGGGCGAAGACAAGAACAGCGTGGCG
>CAZNGD010000402.1:0-1580 GCA_964572295.1 uncultured Verrucomicrobiota bacterium | reverse complement strand
GATGATCGCCTTCCGAAAACCCGTGATTTTGGTTGGGCGTCTCGTGGGCGATATCAATCAGGTCCGACAGTCCGAGGTGGATGACCTGCCAGCCGTCATTCCAGTCGCGACAGTTGTCCCACTTGCGATAAAACCCGTCCTCGGTTTTCCGCAGGTGAAAATCTTCCGGGGCCATTCCGGGGTACACGTCCACCGGCGTGGTTTCATTGTAGCCGGGGATGTCAAACGCGCGGTGGTTCATGATGTTGTCGGCATAGACGCGGATGCCGAACCGGTGCGCGGTTTCGATCATGTTGAGCAATTCGGCTTCGGTGCCGTAGCGCGTCGCCACGGTGCTGCGCTGATTCCGCCCGCCCAAATCGAACGGGTCCCACATGTCATAGCCCACCGAGAGTCCGCCGCTGCCCTTGGTCGGCGGCGGAATCCAAATCGAGGTATAGCCCGCTTCGGCCAGCTCCGGGATCCGGTCGGCCATATCCCGCCAGCTCACGTTGAAGTACTGCAACATGGTCTCGCCGTAGACCAGCCCGGGCAGTAGCCATCCCAGCACGCTTGCGCCTACTGCCAATCGCCACCACTTACGCCCCAACCCTTGTCCTGATTTCATTCTGGCACTCCTCAACGAAGACTTTCAGGCGGCCTGTCCCTACAAACAAAAAACAAGCGCGTGCTACACATCCGGGCAAACCTACCGCATCGCGCGCGGCAACTCAATGCAAAAACGCTTCACCGAAAAGCAAAAATCCCCCGCTCCCCCCCCCTGCGGCGCATGGCTTGCGCGGGCGACGGGGGGGGGCTACAATCCGCGCCCATGAAAACCACAACGTCCTGGCTGTCGTCCGCGGTGATTTACCAAGTGAACCTGCGTTCGTTGGCGGCGCGCGAGCCGCGCAACGCCGTCGAAGCGCTTGCCGAAAAACCGCTGCCGCGCTCCGCGCTGGCCTATCTGACCCAATCGCTGTCGCGGCTGCGGCGACTGGGCTTCAACGTGGTGTACCTGCTGCCGCCCTACCCCATCGGGGTGCTGGGCCGCAAGGGTATCGGCTCGCCCTATGCCTCGCGCGATTTTCTCGCCGTCGAACCGGAATACGGCACGATGCCGGAAATCCAGGCATTCATCCGCCGGGCGCACCAGTTGAAGCTCAAGGTCATTTTCGACATCACGCCCAACCACACGGCGCGCGACCACGTCTGGTGCGCGACCCACCCGGAGTATTATGTCCGGGCGGCGGATGGCTCCGCCTTTTTTGACGCGGATTGGTCGGACACCGCCAAGCTGGATTACACCAACGCCGAGCTGCGCGCGGCGATGATCGCGGTGTATGACTTCTGGCTGTCCTGTCTTGGCCCGGATGAGCATGGCGCGCCGGATGGCGTGGATGGCTTCCGGCTCGATATGGCGCATTTCATCAACGACAAATCGTTTTGGGATGAGGCGCTGCCCGTGTTGCGCGCGCGCCACTCCCGCCGCGAGTTGCTCTTCATGGCCGAGTGCTACGGCTTCCACAACAACTGCGACCTGTTCGCCCGCGGCATGGATGCGGCCTATGACGACGATTTCTACAAGCTGTGCCAATATG
>CAZNGD010000401.1:0-1596 GCA_964572295.1 uncultured Verrucomicrobiota bacterium | reverse complement strand
AGGCATCGTATCCACCTGGATTTTAGCCGCGCTGCGGCGTCAGCAGTTTTTCTCCATCGTGGAGTTGAATCAGGTGATGCAAGAAAAACTGGCGGAACTCAACCGCAAACCGTTTCAAAAGAAACCCGGGAGTCGACACAGCGCTTTTCTGGAAGAGGAAAAACCGGTGCTCTTGCCACTGCCGCGACAGCCCTATGAACTGGCAAGCTGGCGGATTGCCACGGTCCAATTCAACTACCACATCAGCGTGGACAAGATGCAGTACAGCGTCCCGTATGAATATATCAAGCACAAAGTGGATGTGCGGCTGACGCGAAATGTGGTGGAGGTATTCTTTGGCGGGACCCGCATCTGTTCCCATCCGTGGCTTTTCGGTCGCGAAGGGCAATACAGCACGGTAGCCGAGCACATGCCCCGGGAGCATCGCCAGTACCTGAGCTGGGACTCCGAGCGTTTTCTGGCCTGGGCCAAGAAAATCGGCCCCCATGCCCATGCCGCCGTCAGCGCCATTCTCACCGCCCACAAAGTGGAGCAACAAGGATATAAAAGCTGCCTGGCCCTGCTCAAACTGGCGGACAAATATTCCATCGAAAGACTGGAGGCCGCTTGCGCCAAAGCCTTGTCGTACACGCCGCAGCCCAGCTACAAAAGCATCCAGACAATCCTCCAGACAGGACAGGATAAGCTCAAAACCGAAGATCGCACCAACCATTCCGCTGAATCCGAGGAATTCGGCTTTGTCCGAGGCGCCGGCTACTACGGGAGGAACCCGAAATGATGAATGGCGCCACGTTCACCAAACTCCATGACATGCGCCTGTCCGTCATGGCGGAGGCGTATCGACGGCAACTCGCCGATCCGGACATAAGCCCCCTCGAATTTGAAGAGAGGTTTGGACTGCTCGTGGATGCCGAGTGGAGCCGCCGCAAAAGCAATCGCCTTTCCAAACTGATCCGCAAGGCTGATCTGCAGCAAAGCGGCGCTGCGATTGAAAACATCGAATACCATGCCGACCGCAAACTCGACAGGGGACAAATCGCCAGGCTGGCAGGCTGTGCCTATATCGCCGAAAAGCACAACATCATCGTCCTCGGCGCCTCCGGCTCCGGCAAAACCTATCTCTCCTGCGCCTTTGGCATTGCCGCCTGCCGCAATTTCTACACGGTCAAATACGTCCGCTTGCCGGACTTGCTCAATGAAATGGCAGTTGCCAGAGGCGAGGGAATCTACCAGAAGGTTCGCAAGCAATACCAAAAAGTCAATCTGCTGATTCTGGACGAATGGCTGCTGCTACCGCTGACCAACAGCGAAGCCCGCGACGTGCTGGAGATTGTGGAAGCCCGGCACAAACGGGGATCAACGATCTTCAGCTCCCAGTTTGCCCCGGCCGGCTGGCACGGGAAAATCGGCGAAGGAACATTGGCCGATGCCATCCTGGACCGGATTGTGCACGATTCCTACACCATTTTCATCGACGGTGAGGATTCGATGCGAAAACGCAAGGGAATTCAGGAATAGGCCCGAATTCCGGGAGGATCGCTTCCGCAATCCTCCCGGACACTTCCTGGACACTTCCTGGACAACCCTGCCCAGTGT
>CAZNGD010000400.1:0-1597 GCA_964572295.1 uncultured Verrucomicrobiota bacterium | reverse complement strand
GGTTTTCCACACCGTGGAAAAAAAGTTTATCCCGCGTGGGCGGGATTCCACACTGTGGAAAAGTGGGGGCAGGGCGCGGGGGGGGGACTCTAGGCGGGGAGGTGGCGGGGGCCGGAAAAGATGTCGGCGAGCAGGGTGCGCAGGGGGGTGGCGGCGGGGCCGTAGGGTTCGAGCATGGCGCGGGCGGCGGTCAGTTGTCGCGTGGCCAGCGCCCGGGCTTCGGGCGGTGTGCAGCAGCTCCATATGCCGCCGGGGGGAGCGTGTTCCGGGGGGGCGTCGGCGCCATCGGCGAGGTCGTCCATAATTTGGTACGTGAGGCCCAATTTCATTCCGACCTCGCGCAATGTGGCGGCATCCTGATCGGCGGCGCCGCCCAATAGCGCGCCGCCGGCGACTGCGGCGGCAAAGAGCGAGCCGCTTTTGAGGGTGTGGCATTCCACGACTTGGGGGAGGGTGGCTGGCTGGCCGATTAGCGCGAGATCGAGTTCCTGACCGTGGGCCAGGCTCAGGCCCATTTCGCCCAACAGGAGGAGGCAGCGCAACCGGTTTTCCGTGGGGACGCGGGTGTTATGGGCGGCGATGTAGTAGGCCAGGTTCACCAGAAACGCGGGGAGCATATCCACGACCCACGACGGATACACCAAATGGACGCAGGGTTGGCCGCGCCGGGTTTGCGCGCTGTCCATGGATGGCAAGTCATCGAGCACGAGGGATGCCGCATGCATGATTTCCAGGGCGGCGGCCAACGGCAGCATGGCGGGCAGCGCATCGGGCCGAAACATGGCGCCCGCAGCCACGGCCAACGCGCCCCGCCAGCGCTGGCCGCCGCTTTGCGTGACATAGCGGGCGGCGCGCATGAGTTCCGTTGGCGGTTGGGCGGCAAAGACGGATTCCAACTCGGCGGCGATGCGCGGGCGGAGGTCGGCCATGCTGAACCCGGCAGGGGGCAGGGGGCTCATGCGGGCGGTCCGTTTCCCGGTGATGGCGGGGTCCGCAGCGCGCGAATCTGTAAAGAGAGCGAGTTCATGTTGGTTGCCAAAGAGACCACTGTAGTGTGCGGCGTTGCCGGTGTCACCTGCGAAACGTACTGCATCCGTTCGCGCGCGACAACCGCGGATTTTCCTCTCGCCAGCCATCCCGGCTTCTGCGATAAATTCGGCAGTTCCGAAATGATCTGTGTTCGGACACTGTTCTTTTTTAATTTGCGTTTTGAAGTCTTCCCCGCGCGAGCGGGGCGTCGTTCTAATCGAAAACCGCAATTTTCATTTCCCGGAACGAGACTTGAGAGACGCGCCCACCCTTGGGCGCGGCTCCTTGTCTTGTGTTTCGTGGACAGGGCTTCGTGGCCTTCAGGTGAGACATGGGCTTGGTGCCGCGCCCTCTTTTGTGCGCTTGCTGGGCCTGAACATACCAAGGAGCACCCATGAAAAATTCGAGGATGATAGTATGGTCCGCCGCAGGGATTGCCGTCGTCATGACCATTTGTTGCGGGGCCATCGCCGCCGAGCTGTCTATTGCCTCCAAGCCCGCCGCCATTGATGCCGAGCAGTACGCCGATTTTATCGAAAACGAGGTTTTCGATATTCAGGACTTGGCG
>CAZNGD010000399.1:0-1613 GCA_964572295.1 uncultured Verrucomicrobiota bacterium | reverse complement strand
AGTGCGTGATGGGCCCAATGCCGGACTGGCCGGCCTGAATGGCGGTCCAAAACGAGTCCAGCGTGCTGCCCACCGGGCTGACCACGCCCAAGCCTGTGACCACTACGCGTCTTTGCTGTGCCATTTGTTACCGTCCATTCTCCTGTTGGGTTATCGTTGGAAAACGGGCCGAGCCGCCGCCTCGCGGCGCGCAGTCCCGGCCCCCTCGGCCAATCGTCTGGCGACGATTTACTTATCGAGACCTTTTTCCTTGAGGTACTCGATGACCTTGCCGACCGACGTCAGCTTTTCGGCATCCTCATCCGGGATGGTGGCGCCGAATTCTTCTTCAAACGCCATGACCAGCTCGACGGTGTCGAGGGAATCCGCGCCCAGGTCTTCGATGAAGGAAGCCGTCGGCACGACCTGTTCCTTGTTCACGCCAAGCTGCTCCACAATGATATCTCTGACTTTTTCTTCTAGTGCCATTTGTCTGTCTCCGTTGGGGTTTTCTTTTTCTTATATCACCAAATCATGCCGCCGCAAACCGGCAGCGTCTGGCCACTGATGTAACTGGCGTTGTCGCCGGCGAGGAACGCCACGGCCCGGGCGACATCTTCGGGTTCGCCCGGTCGGCCGAGGGGCACATTGCGCAGCATGTACTCCTTGGCCTGCTCGGAAAGTTTATCGGTCATGGCGGTGCGGATGAACCCGGGGGCCACGGCATTGAGGCGCACGTTGCGGCTGCCCAATTCCTTGGCCAGGGTGCGGGTCATGGCGATCAGACCGGCCTTGGAGGCGGAATAATTCACCTGCCCCGGATTCCCCATGACGCCCACCACGCTGGCGATGTTGACAATCGAACCCGCGCGCTGCTTCATCATGATCTTGGCCACGGCCTTGGTCACGAGGAACGCGCCCTTGAGGTTGATGTCCAGCACGTCGTCCCAGTCCTGCTCGCTCATGCGGATCAGCAGCGTGTCGCGGGTGATGCCCGCGTTATTGACCAGCACATCGAGATGCCCGAAATCGGCGGCCATTTGGGCCACGACCCCATTGACCACGGCACCGTGGGCCACATCCATGGCGTAGCATTCCGCGCGGCGGCCGAGCGCCCGGACCTTGGCGGCGGTATCCGCCAGCCATTCCACCTGGACATCGCCCAGCGCCAAATCCGCGCCATCAGCGGCCAGTTGCAGGGCAATGGCCTGTCCGATGCCGCGCGCGGCGCCGGTCACAATGGCCACCTTATTTTCCAACGTCTTCATTGCAACGGGTTCCTTACCATCAGCCTGCCAGTTTGGCCGCCTCTTGCGCCCCCGCCAAGTCAAAAATGCTGGTGATGGTCACTTCCGGGGTGATCCGTTTGCCCAAACCGGCGAGCACGGTGCCCGGTCCGCACTCGTAGGCCACGGTCATCCCGGCGGCGGCCACCACCTTGCCGCCCACCACCAGAATGCGGTGTTCGTCGCCGGGGATGAAGCGCTCCACCATCACGTCGCTGCCCTCGGGGTAGGCCACGTGGTAGGCCGCTTCGATGTCTTCCTTCTTGTGCAGGTCCAGCGTCACGCCCCGGCCATGGTTGCCGTCGGATGGCTTGACGACCACGGGCAGACCGATGTCTTGGGCGGCTT
>CAZNGD010000398.1:0-1619 GCA_964572295.1 uncultured Verrucomicrobiota bacterium | reverse complement strand
CGCGGGTCTTCGCCGAAGGCCAGCGCCTGCAGGTGGCTGGCGCTGTGCGCCCCCACCACGCGCTTCAGCAAGGCCGGCGAAGCGTCCTGCACATCGCCGATGGTGTAGAGTCCGGCGCGAGCAAACGCCTGCTGCGTGACGCGCCCCACCCCCCAGAGCCGGGTGACGGGCAGCGGCCGCAAAAAGGCCATAATGCCAGGGCAATCGAACGGCAGCACGGTAAGCCCATCGGGCTTCTGGAACTCCGAGCCGAGCTTGGCCAGAAACTTGTTGGGGGCCACGCCCACGGAACAAGTCAGCGCCAACTCGCGGCGGATATCGTCCTTGATGCGCCGCGCAATGGCCGTGCCATCGCCGTAGAGCCGCTGCGTGCTGGTGACATCCAAAAAGGCCTCATCAATGGAGAGCCCCTCCACGTAGGGAGTGTAGCGGCCGAAGATGGCGAAGATTTGGGCGGACACCATTTTGTAGCGCGGCATATCCGGCGGCACAAAAATGGCGTGCGGGCAGCGGCGGCCGGCCTCGCGCGAGGGCATGGCGGAGTGGATGCCGAATTGGCGCGCCTCGTAGGAGGCGGTGGCCACCACGCCGCGCTCGGTCGGCGGCGAGCCGACCACCAGCGGCTTGCCGCGATATTCGGGATGATCGCGCTGCTCAATTGCGGCATAAAAGGCATCCATGTCCACGTGCAAAAAAACACGCGGCGCCAGGTCCGTGGCGTTGTTGTGATCGGCGGGTGTCACCACTGCACCGGCTCGTTGGCCTCGGTACGGGCCGGGACGGCTTTGGTCGGCAAACTGACGCGCGGCACCTGACTGGGCGGTGGCGCGGACGGCGGTGGGGGGGCGGGCTTGGTGGGCTTGGTTGGCTTGGCGGGCTTAGCCGGTTGCGCGGGTTTAGCCGGCGCAGCCGGGGGGGGGGGAGAGGCTGGCGCGAGCGTTGGCGGCGTCAACGTGGGCATCGGCCCATCGTCCAAATCCAGAGTCATGGCTGGCAGACTGGCAATCGGCCATTTTCCCTTCATCAGTTTGGCCGCGACGAACAACTTTTCCGGATGGCCCAACAGCGCGTATGGCACACGCAACACCAGGGCATTACGCGGGCCGCTGGTGGCGGTGGCCTCGTGCGCGGTGGCCCGATCCAAGTCCTGCACCTCCAGATCGCCTGTCGCGTTCGCCCGGAGCGTGATCTTGGGCATCTCGCCAAAACGGGTGTCGGCGCGATAGCCAAACAGCCGCACCACCAGTTCGACAGGCTGATGGACGGGCTGCTGACAGTGGAACGTCAGCGTCAAATGCGTGCCATCGCCCACGAGGGAATAATCGCCAACGTCATTTTCGGCATCGGCCAGCGCGGCTTGCTCGGCTGCGGCCTGCCGCGCGACTTCATGCCATGCCTCGGTGGTTTGGGCCAGCGCCTGGAAGCGCGTCAGATCGGGCCGGAACTGCGTGGCATCCAGCGCCGGAATCTCGCGCTGCCCATGGCCGCGCGGGAAGGACCAATCCGGCGCGGAGTGGAACAGCTCCGTCTTGCGGACAAACGATTCCAGATAGGCCTGCGCCGGCAGAAATTGGCTGTGATAGCGCCGTAGCGCCGCCAACTTGTTGGAGACTTGGAAC
>CAZNGD010000397.1:0-1643 GCA_964572295.1 uncultured Verrucomicrobiota bacterium | reverse complement strand
ACCTGGGTTGGCGTGAGATCAAACTGCGCGTAGGCCACGAGCACGGTCCACGCGGCGGACTGCGTGGAAAAGCCCGCGGCATCGGTAGCCGCCAGCGAATACACCACGCTGTCGCCGGTGCGCACCGGAGAGGGAATCACGCCGGTGAACTCATCACCCGTGCCATGGGTCATGGGGGCGGCGCGCGGCAAGTCGCCGTTGCGCTGCCAGTGCAAGGTGGCGGTGGCCACGCGATGGTTGTCGGTGATGGTGGCACTCACGACCCACGGGGCGGGAATGGCCACGGGCGACGACAGCGGCAGATGCGCAATCTCTGGCGCAGTGGGCACGGATGCCGGGTCCAGCGGATCGGTGTGATCGGCGGCTTCCACCTCGTTTTCGTAGCCATCGCCATCGGGGTCGGCATAGCGCGATTGGCCGAGCGCGCCGAAGTAGCGTTGTTCAAACCAATCCGGCAGGCCGTTGGCATCGCCATCCTGGGCGGTAGGCAGATAGGTGGCGGTGGCCACGCGGGGTTCGGTCATGGGGATGCCGTCCACTTGCTGCCGCGATGGCGCGCCATCGGTTGGCCAACGCGCGCCATCCACCAGCCAGCCGGCAAAGCTGTAGGACGTTTGGGCGACTGTCGCGTTTTCCGGGGCGATGATGGTGGCGGCGGTTGCGTCCTGCTCATGCCAGGTATGGGCGCTCACGATGCCGAGCGGATCGGAGAGGTACGTCAGCCCGACCTGCTCTTGCCACTGCCACACCAGACCGGAGTCGGTGGTGATGGTGAAATCGCACACGTTGGTCGCGCCGGAAGCCGGCACGGAGCCGGTGCCCTGCCAGCCGACACAGGCCGTGCGCAGGTCATTCGTGCCGGTGACGCTAAACAACGCGTGGGCCTGCACCACAATCCCGGACGCAAAGGTGTGTGACCCGTAGCCGGGGGTTACGGCGAACAAATCATCGGGCGCGCCCGCGATGGTCAACGTCAAGGGGTCGGTGATGGTGAAGCGATGTCGGGCCGTGGGCGCGTTCGGCGGGTGGGTGGTGAGCAGTTCCGCCGGGCCAGCGGAAAGATAATAGTCCACCACCGTGCCCACGGGTTGCGCGGGAATGAGCGCCGTGAACATCTGGTTGCTGCCGGGAGTCATGGTCACCACCGTGAACTCGCTGGTGCTGCCCGTGGTGTTCCAATGGAGTTGCACCGTAGCGGGGTCCGGTTGGCCCGGCGAGGTGACGCGCGCGGTGATGACCAGATCAGCCGTGGTCTCCCATATGTTGCCCAGCGGCGTATGTTCGATTTCTGCGGGCAGATCAATCGCACCGCGCAAATAAAGCGCGTAAGGTTGCGGGCCTTCCGGGACGTTGTGCGCGGCGACCACCAAGGCCCAGCGGCCGGTAACCGGCGCGGCCAGATCAATGCCCTCCATATTATTCAACCGGTCGGGCTCCGTGGCGCCGTTGGGGAAATGGGGGATGCCCGCCGGGTCATAGAGAGTCAGGTCCAAGTCGTTGACGAGATTCACGGCTGCGGGCAGTGCGGAAGGATAATCGCCATAGGCCAGCAAGGCCGTCAGCGGGGTGGATTCCCGCACCATGAAGGTCAGCGTGTTGCTGCCGCCGGTGAGCAGCGGCGTGGCGGAATCCAGCAGCGCCAC
>CAZNGD010000396.1:0-1645 GCA_964572295.1 uncultured Verrucomicrobiota bacterium | reverse complement strand
GTTCGACCAGCAGGCGGAAAAACTGACCCCGCAAAAGCTGATCAACCCCAAGGCCCTGGCGGCGGTGATCCGCGATTTCTTCGGGCGCAGCCAGTTGTCACAATTCATGGACCAGACGAATCCGCTGGCGGAACTGACCCACAAGCGCCGCCTGAGCGCGCTGGGGCCGGGCGGCCTGAGCCGTGAACGCGCGGGCTTTGAGGTCCGCGACGTGCATTCCTCGCACTATGGGCGCATTTGCCCGATTGAGACGCCGGAAGGTCCGAACATCGGCCTGATTTCGTCGCTCTCGATGTTTGCGCGGG
This sequence comes from uncultured Verrucomicrobiota bacterium, assembly GCA_964572295.1. GTDB lineage: Bacteria > Verrucomicrobiota > Kiritimatiellia > CAIQIC01 > Lenti-01 > CAZNGD01. The sequence goes on along the minus strand of CAZNGD010000396.1, from coordinate 1,340 downwards.
TGAACGAATTCGGGTTCATCGAGACTCCGTACCGTCGCGTGGTGGACGGGAAGGTGACCGACACCGTGGATTATCTGACCGCCGACGAGGAAGAGCACTACGTGATCGCGCAGGCCAACGCGCCGCTGAATGACGACAACACCTTCGCGCGCGAAACCGTGGCGGGCCGTTATCGCGGCGAATTCCTGGAAGTGGAAGCCCACCGGTGCAACTACATGGATGTCTCGCCGAAACAGGTGGTGTCCGTGGCCGCCGGTTTGATCCCGTTCCTGGAGCACGACGATGCCAACCGCGCCTTGATGGGCGCGAACATGCAGCGCCAGGCCGTGCCGCTCCTGCAGACCGAGTCGCCCTATGTGGCCACCGGCATCGAAGGGCGCGTGGCCCGCGATAGCCGCGTGCTGGTCATCGCCCAGGAGGCGGGCAAGGTGGCGTATGTGGCCGCCAACCAGATCGTGGTGTCCAAGGACGGCTCCATGCCCACCAAGAAGACGCCGAAGGATGAATACCGGACGTACGAACTGCGGAAGTTCACCCGCTCGAACGCGGGCACCTGCATCAACCAGCGCCCGCTGGTCAGCAAGGGCCAGCGGATCAAGAAGGGCGATGTGCTGGCCGATGGCCCGTTGACGGACGGCGGCGAGCTGGCGCTGGGGCGCAACGTGCTGGCGGCATTCATGCCGTGGTGCGGCAGCAACTTTGAAGATGCCATTCTGATCAATGAGCGCCTGGTGGCGGAAGACGTGTTCACCTCGGTGCACATTGAGGAATTCGAATGCGGCGCGCGCGATACCAAGCTCGGACCGGAAGAAATCACCCGCGATATTCCGAATGTCGGCGAAGAAGCGCTGAAGAACCTCGGATTGGACGGCGTGGTGCGCATCGGCGCGGAAGTCAAACCCGGCGATATCCTCGTCGGCAAAATCACGCCCAAGAGCGAGACGGAATTGGCGCCGGAAGAAAAACTGTTGCGCGCCATTTTCGGCGAAAAGGCCGCGGACGTGCGCGACACCTCGTTGACGGTGCCGAGCGGCACCTACGGCATCGTGATGGATGTGAAGACCACGTCGCGCGATTTGCCGCAGCCGACCAAGATGAGCAAGGCCGAACGCAACAAGCAGCAAAAGCAGATGCAGGAGGATTTCGACAAGCGCGAAGCGGAAATCACCGAAAATCTGACCGACGCGCTGTCCAACATCCTGCTGGGCGAAAAGATTCCGCTGGAAGTCCTCAACGGCGAAACCGGCGAAATCATCATCCCGGCCAACCGCAAGATCACCAAGACGCTGCTGCGCAAGCTGGCGGCGGCCTATGACGTGATTGCGATCGATCCCAGCCCG
>CAZNGD010000395.1:0-1683 GCA_964572295.1 uncultured Verrucomicrobiota bacterium | reverse complement strand
GACCCGGTGCCGCGCAAATTGGAAAGAGGCGCGAACTCCAAGCCCATGCCCTAATCGAGGGACCAGCAAGCCTCACGACGGAACACAAGACAAGGAGCCGCGCCCAGGTGTGGGCGCGTTCTTTTGTCTCGTTCTGGGGTAAAAAATTGCTGGTTTTCGATTAGAACGACGCCCCGTTCGCGCGGGGCAGACTTCAAAACGCAAATTGAAAAGAACAAGTCCGAACATCGTTCATTTTGGAACTTGCGAAATTGTCGCAGAAGCCGGGGCGGCTGGCGAGAGGAAAATCCGAGGGGCCAGGCGAAGCGTTTTGCGGGCGAAAAGGCCGCCCGCCCCGCTCTGGGCAACCGGAAGGTGGCGGCGGGTTGGTAGTAGGTAATACTTACCGACTAGCGGCCATATGGTTTTCCACGCCATGGAAAACTTTTCGCGGAATTTTCCACACTGTGGAAAGTTTTTTTCCACAGTGTGGAAAATCCCGCCCACGCGGGATGAACCGGTTGCGCGGCGCGGTTGGGCGCAAAAAAATATTGGGCAAAAAGCTGGATTTTTCGCCAGGGCGGGTGGAAGATATTCCATCTTTCAACACGGTGGTGACGTATGTTGGGCTTGATATTTCTGGGTTGCTGCGGGCTGTTTTGGGCGGCGTATAAGATTTACGGCGGCTGGATGGAGCGTCGGCTGGATACGCTGGAGGAGCGGCTGACGCCGGCGCACACGATGTATGACGGGGTGGATTATGCCCCGGCGCCGGACGCGGTGGTGTTCGGGCATCATTTTAGTTCGATTGCCGGGGCGGGGCCGATTGTGGGGCCGATTGCGGCGGCGTTGGCGTTTGGCTGGGGACCGGCGCTGGCGTGGATTGTGCTCGGGGTGATTTTCATCGGCGGGGTGCAGGACTACACGTCCATGATGGCCAGCGTGCGCAACAAGGGGCAGAGTCTGGCGCAGATCGGGCGCGGCGCAATGGGCGCGCTGACCTACCGTCTGTTTCTATTGTTCATTCTGCTGGTGCTGCTTTATGTGATCATGGTGTTCCTCGACATGACGGCGGCGACGTTTGCGCCGTTGACGCGGGGGTGGGGGGAGGCCGAAACGGCGGAGTCGCGGATGGGGGGCGTGGTGGCGACGGCGTCGGTGTTTTATATTTTTCTGGCGGCGGTGTTCGGGTGGGTGTTGAACCGCTGGAAGATGCCACTGCGCAAGGCGACGTTGCTGGCGGTGCCGCTGGTGTTTGGTGGCTTGTGGCTGGGGCAGGTGTGGCCGCTGGCACCGTCGTTGGTGCCGTCGCTGCTGGGGTCGGATAAATATTTTTGGTCGGCCATTTTGCTGGTGTATTGCCTGGTGGCGTCGGCGTTGCCGGTGTGGGCGTTGTTGCAGCCGCGGGATTATTTGTCGTCGTTCCTGCTCTACGCCTGCCTGCTGGGGGGCGCGGTGGGGTTGTTGCTGGGGTCGGGGAGCGGCGCGGCGCCGATTGCCTGGCCCGCGTTCATTACGGCGCAGACGGCGGCGGATGGCTGGATTTATCCGGCGTTGTGCGTCATGATTGCCTGCGGGGCGGTGAGCGGCTTCCATGCGGTGCTGGCCAGCGGCACCACCTCCAAACAGTTGAGCCGGGAAAGTTCCGTCAAGCGGGTGGGGCTGGGCGCGATGCTGGTGGAGGCCGTGCTGGCGGTTTTGGCG
>CAZNGD010000394.1:0-1693 GCA_964572295.1 uncultured Verrucomicrobiota bacterium | reverse complement strand
CGTGTGCTCTTCCGATCTAAAAGTGCGTGGCCTGCCAGAATGCTGCCGAGCGCGGCCGCAACAAGTACCGCCCGTTTGGTGGCGGACTCCCCCTGCAGCAACTCGCCGCCGAGGATTCCGCCGAACCGGTGGAATAGTCGGCCACCCGCCCCATGACCCCGTTACTGGTTGCCCTGCTGGTCATCGTACTGGACCAGGCGTCCAAGGAATGGGTACGCGGTGTTTTTTCGCTGCACGACACCTGGCCGATCATCCCCGGCTTCTTCAGCCTGACCTATATCCGCAATACGGGCGCGGCGTGGGGAATCTTTAGCGGGCAAAACTACGCGCTCGCCCTGCTGGCGCTGGTCATGCTCGTGGTGCTGGTGATTTTTCGACGGCAGATTTTGCCGCCGGGCCGCCCGCACCGCGTGGCCTTCGGCCTGCTCTGCGGCGGCATCGTCGGCAACCTCTTCGACCGCCTCCGCCTCGATTACGTCACCGACTTCCTCGACTTCTTTTATCGGGGCCGGCACTTTCCCGCCTTCAACATCGCCGATGCCGCCATCTGCATCGGGGTCGGCATCTACCTGCTGGGCGCGCTGCTGGCCAAACCCCCGCCCGCCGCCTGATTTTCCACGCCATGGAAAAAAGTCTTCCACAGTGTGGAAAAAATTCCACGGATTTTTCCACAGTGTGGAAAACTTCGCGGGCGGCCCATTTTTTGGTGGGGCCCACGGCCTCCGGCAAGAGCGCGGTGGCCCATGGCCTCGCGCTGGAGTCCCGCCCACCCGCGCCGGTCATTTCCGCCGACTCCATGGCCGTGTATCGCGGCATGGACGTGGGTACCGCCAAGCCGGAAGCCGCCGACCGGGAAACCGTGCCGTACTTCGGCTTGGACCTCGTCAACCCAGATCAATCCTTTTCCGTTGGCGATTATCTCACCGCAGTCCATGCCGCCATCATGAAAACCAGCGGCGTGCCGATTGTGGTCGGCGGCACCGGGCTTTACGTGAAAGCGCTGCTCGAAGGCCTCGCCCCCCCGGCCAGCCATCCCGCCCACCGCGCGGCGGCTGAAGCCATCTTGACGACCGAAGGCCTCCCCGCGCTCCAAGCCGCCGCCCACGCATTGAATCCGGTCGAGTTTGCCAAACTGCGCGACCCGGAAAATCCCCGCCGCGTCATTCGCGCCTATGAGCTGCTGGCCGCGGGCCACCCCCTCCCCACCCCGGCCCCCGCCACCGGTGTCGGCGCCCGCCTGCGGCCCAAACTGGCCGGCCTGCTGCTGCCCGCCGAGGAACTACGCGCGCGCATCGCGCGCCGCGCCCGCCAAATGTTCGCCCACGGCTTGGTCGAGGAAGTCCGCGCCATCCGCGCGCGCTTTCCCGAACTGTCGCCCACCGCGCGTCACGCCATCGGCTACGCCGAGGCCGCCGATGTCCTGGCCGGCGTGATCTCCGAAGAAGAAGCCATTCGCCGCACCACCCTGCGCACCACGCAATATGCCAAACGCCAAATGACGTGGTTCCGCCGCCAAGCCGATGTCGTGTGGATCGCTGTCGGCCCGCGCGACGACATTTCCCGGCTCGTCGGCAAAGTCCGCGCCATCTGGGCCACCCATGGCCCCGCCCCCCTCCGCCCCCACCGCGCAAAAACAAATTGAAAAAAAGTGGGAGATGTCGGACGCTCCTCCTCATGCCGCCCAAGAAACAAT
>CAZNGD010000393.1:0-1698 GCA_964572295.1 uncultured Verrucomicrobiota bacterium | reverse complement strand
GCCTGCAACAGCGCCTCCAGCGGATACTCCATCCCCGCCCGCTTCGCCTCGGCAAAATCCAGCGTCGGCACATCCCCGGTCATCACCAGGCGCTCCGGTACGATCTTCTCCCCGCCGAACGTCGCCGCCGCCGGCCTCGCCCCCTGCTCCCGACGCTCCCAATCCGACACCAACAAAACCGCCGATGCCGCCACAATCAACACCAACCCCAACCACAACTGCCGGATAGCCTTCAACGACCACCCCCATGCGGCGGCAACACCCCCCCGCCCTTGCCGCCCGATGCGGCGTTGCCCCGCGATTTTCCGCCGCCCTGTCCGGTTGTTTCCATATTTTCTTATTATGCCTTTTCCACTCCGCCAGCGCAAGGGCAATCCTGCAGAAACCATTTCCCAAATCCTCTCAGGCGACCCAGGCGACATAGACGCCGCCCCATCCCCTATGTCCCCTCCGTAAAGGGGTCATAAATTGATATTATGGTGAAGGGGATAGGTTCAAAATAATTGGTAAAAGAGGCGGTCCTATGAAATGATGTTTTATGGGTAAAATGGTGGGGAGGGCTGTGGTGTGAAAACGCCATGCCAAGAAAGCCACGAGTGGAATATGTGGGGGCGGTCTGCTACGTGATGTGTCGAGGGAAATGGCGGCAGGGGGTTTTTCAGCCGCCGTGTTTTGGATACCTCCGATTTTGGGCGGATGATCAAAAACGCCTGAAAAATAGCGCCTTGGCTTGGCCGGTGCGGCGGCATGCCGGCATCGGTAATGGATGGATCAAGACTCGCCAAATGACACCAAAGGACTGCGGGTGCCCGGAGCGGGGCGGGGCGGCGCCACACGCCGCTGCTGCGGCATTTGGGCGTCCACCGCCACCAGACGAAAAGCGTAGAGCTCGAATGCGATGCCATCGAGGAGGCCGCCGCAACATCCTTCCGGCGGGCGGCGGGTAATCTGGCGCGGAAGACGGGCCGCGCGATCCCGCATTCGACCCTCCACGGCTGGGTGTTGGACACGAAGGCCGACGAGATCACGCTACCGGCGGGCGCGCTGGGCGACCAGGCGGCCACGGTGTTCGCGGACGGAACCGCCTACAAGGGTGCCCCCGATAACGGGAGCGCCCGGAAAGGCGAAATCAGGGCCATGATCGGCGTTTCCGCGTCGGGGGAGAGTTTCCCGCTCGGGATGTGGATCCGAGGGGAAAGTTGGGAGAAGATCGCCGGGGAAATCCAAGCCCACGCCATGCGCTTCCCGGCGGGCACGACGCTGGTGGCGGATGCCGAAGCGGGACTGGCGGACGCCTTGGCCGGCCAGATGGAACTGCACCAGCGATGCCACTGGCACGTGGTCCGGGACCTGTACCACGCCATGTGGAAGGACGGCGGGCGCCGCGGCGAGATGCGCCCCGTGCAGAACGCGCTGCGCGCCGTCCTTGCCGTCGAACTACCCCGGGGGGATTTCCGGGCCGTGCCCGAGTCCCAAAAGAACGAGATCGAAGAACGGATGGAAAAGGCCGATGCTCAGGTCCTGAACCTCGTCCGCCACCTGTCGGAAAGGGGGTTCGAAAAGGCCGCCCAATACGTCGAGCGGTCCCGCCGCCACCTCTTCAGCTATATCCGCCGGTGGCTGAAGTTCGGTATCCTTTGCCCACGGGCATCCTCGTTGATCGAGCGATTCTTTCGGGAACTCGGGCGACGGGTCAAA
>CAZNGD010000392.1:0-1706 GCA_964572295.1 uncultured Verrucomicrobiota bacterium | reverse complement strand
GGGGCGGCGGCGCAAAAAAAATGGGCTTGGGGCAAACTTTTGTTTTGTCATGACCGGGAGTGGAGCGTACCCTCCCGCGTACAAAAATAACCCCGGAGTTTGCCAATATGAGTGGAACGTTTAGTTTTTGGAATATGGCCTGCCAGCAGTTGGATCGGGTGGCGGCGCGCATGAAGTTGGATCCGAATGAGCGGGTGCGGTTGCGGACGTGTCAGCGGGCGATGATTGTCGCGATGCCGGTGCAGATGGATGATGGCACGGTGCAGGTGTTTGAGGGCTATCGCGTGCAGCATAATCTGGAGCGCGGGCCGACCAAGGGCGGCATCCGGTTCCATCCGGATGTGACGCTGGATGAGGTGAAGGCGCTGGCGATGCTGATGACGTGGAAGTGTGCGGTGATGGGCCTGCCGTACGGCGGGGCCAAGGGGGGCGTGATCTGCGACCCCACGCGCATGAGTCAGGGCGAAATCGAACGCCTGACGCGGCGCTACACGAGCGAAATTGCCGAGGTCATCGGCCCGGCGGTGGATATTCCCGCGCCGGATGTGAATACCAATCCGCAGATCATGGCGTGGCTGATGGACACCTATTCCATGATTGTGGGCCAAACCGTGCTGGGGGTGGTGACGGGCAAACCGCTGGAATTGGGCGGCAGCCAGGGCCGGACCGATGCCACCGGGCGCGGCGTGGCGACCGTGGCGGCGGCGGCGGCGGAGCGTTCGGGCCTCAAGCCGACGCAGTGCACGGCGGCGGTGCAGGGTTTCGGCAACGTGGGCAGCGTGGCGGCGAAGTATCTCCACCAAATGGGCCTCAAGGTGACCGGGGTGACGGATGTGTGGGGCGGCCTGTTCAATCCGGCGGGGCTCGATATCCCGGCCGTGCTGGCGCATGTGCAGCAGCACCCGCGGCATAGCCTGGAGGGCTGCCCCGGCGGTGAGTATGTGGCGGATGCCCCGGCGGCGAACCGGCGGCTGCTGTCGCTGGCGGTGGATATCCTGCTGCCGTGTGCGCTCGAAAATCAGTTGACTGCGGATAATGCGGATGCCGTGCAGGCGAAGATTGTGGTGGAAGGCGCCAATGGGCCGACCACGCCGGAGGCGGACGAAATCCTCGCGCGCAAGGGCGTGGTGGTGGTGCCCGATGTGCTGGCGAATGCGGGCGGCGTCACCGTGTCCTACTTCGAGTGGGTGCAGAATCAGCAGGCGTTCTTCTGGGAGGAAGAAGAGGTGTTCAGCCGGCTGGATCGGATGATGATGCGCAGCTTCCGGGATGTGTACGCCGTGGCGGATCGTGAGAAGTGCGATCTGCGGATGGCGGCGCAGATTCTGGCGGTGAGTCGTGTGGCCAAGGCGGCGCACTTGCGCGGGCTCTATCCGTAGCTGTCGGCTGTTGCGGCTGTTGGCTGTTTCTGTAGCCGGACTCGTTGAGCACGGGGCTGCTGGCTTTCGGCTCGTGGGTCCTGGCTTGGCGCTGGTTTGGTCGGGAGGATTTCTTGCGGATTTTGGCGGCGCCAAAACCAACGGGTGTCTTTCCCGCGCGGGCGCGCCGCAGCCGACCCGGCCCAGCGGGAGCGCCGGTAGCCGCCGGCATACCAGTCGAAAAACAACGAGGAAAAATAAGAAAAAGTGTCAAACGGAAGCAGGACTTGACACTACGGACCGGCCGGCCAACCCGATACGGTGCCCGCACCCAAATGGCGGAACAAG
>CAZNGD010000391.1:0-1708 GCA_964572295.1 uncultured Verrucomicrobiota bacterium | reverse complement strand
ATTGAATCGGAACTTCGCCATCATGGCCGCTGAATTGCAACCCCTGAAATCACTCGGCGTCTATCACGCGGGCATGTTTCCGCCCGGCGCAGTCGCCGTCCCCTCGGACTGTGCGTTTCAGTTCGATCCGCCGTTGCCGCGCGAGGAGTTCACGCCGCCGCAACCCGCGCGCGGCGCGTTGCTCGGAGTTTTCGGCAAACCGGGCAAACGCATCTCGGCCACGCACGCCGTCGTGGTGAACCTGGACTACCAATCCGCCGCCACTGGCCTGACCCCTGAAAAGTGGACGTGACAAAGTGAGAGTTCTGCTGCGAAGAAAGAGCAGCAGAACGATGAGAAAGAGCAAATTCAGCGAGACACAGATTATTGGGATTCTTCGGGAAGCCGAAGGGGATGCGCCGGTGAAGGTGGTGTGTGCCCGGCACAACGTGAGCGAGGCGACGTTTTACAAGTGGCGCGCCAAGTATGGCGGGCTGGATGTGAACGCAGCGCGGCGTTTGCGCGCCATGGGGGAGGAGAACGCCCGGCTCAAACGGGCTGTGGCCGACCTGACGGTGCCGGTGCAGATCCTCAAGGAAGTGAACTCAAAAAAGGGGTAAGCCCGTCGGCCAAGCGACGGGCGGTCAAGCCGGTGGTGGAAACGGGGATCGGCACGACGGCGGAGGCTTGTCGTGCCCTTGGGTTGGCCCGATCCAGCTACTACCGCAACAGCACCGCGAGTTTGGAACATTGGCAGATGCACGGAGCGATTGTGAAGTTGAGCCAGGATCAGCCACGCTATGGGGATCGGCGGGTGACCGCGCTGTTGCGCCGGGAAGGGCATGAGCTCAACGCCAAGCGGGTGCAGCGGGTGAGGCGAAAAGAAGGGCTGCAAGTGCGGCGCAAGCAGAGGAAGCGGCGGCGGTTGGGCGTTTCGACCGCGGAACGGCAGCGTGCGAAGCGGGCCCATCACGTCTGGAGCTGGGATTTTGTGGCGGATCAGACGGAGAACGGGACGCGGTTTCGGGTGCTGACGTTAATGGATGAATACACGCGGGAATGCCTGGCCGCGCATGTGGACGGGTTCATCCGTGCCGTGGATGTCATTACGGTGGTGGCGGCGGCGATGGCGCGCTATGGCGTGCCGGAGCATTTGCGCCGTGACAACGGGCCTGAGTTCATCGCGTATGCCATGCAGGACTGGTTAAGCGAAAAGAACGTGAAGACGATCTACATCACCCCGGGCTCGCCGTGGGAGAACCCTTACATTGAGAGCTTCCACGACCAGCTGCGGGATGAGTGTTTGAACCGGGAGCTATTTGGCCGCCTGTGGGAGGCGCGGGTTGTCATTGAGCAGTGGCGCCTCCACGATAACGCGGAGCGGCCGCACCGGGCGTTGGGCTATCAGACGCCGAACGCGTTTGCCGGCCGCGCCATCGCCCCTGCGGGACTCCGGTCGGGCTTCGCCCTCCCTCCGGCCCGCAGGGGCGAACGAAACATCAAACCAATGGCAGGACTCTACTTATGAAGTGTCCACCGGCTGGGGTCAGGTCAAGGGATGTCTATCGCCGAGGGCGTCGTATCGGGAATTTGGTGATTGTCGTCTGAATTGGATTGCGTGGCAGACTCGCCTGCACGTCTCAAAAAGACCATCAGGATGCTGATATCGGCCGGAGAAACTCCCGAAATACGGGCAGCTTGGCCCAGTGTTTGTGGTTTGATCTGGATC
>CAZNGD010000390.1:0-1710 GCA_964572295.1 uncultured Verrucomicrobiota bacterium | reverse complement strand
TTTGAGGTTGTTCACGCATTTGGCGCGGTTGCCCATCTCGATGGCCTTGATCGAAACCGGCACCAGAATCGAAATCAGAATGGCGAAGATGGCCAAAACCACCAGCAGTTCAATCAAAGTGAAGGCGCGTTTGTTGTGCATGGTCTTTCCTTTCAAGGAGTGTGCGTGCTGAAGTACGGAGCCATAAAAGCGTGCCAGTTGCCGTCGTTGTACCAAGTGGTGCCAGTGCCATCGGTGAAGACCCAGTCGACGGAGTATTGGCACTCTTCGGGCACATCAAAGGTGTATTCCCAAAGAGTTCCAGTCGTGTGGGTCATCGCCGGGCGGGGGCTTTCCTGGACATTATGCCAGCCATCGAAGCCCATGTGGAGGCGGATGTCGGTGGCGGCGCTGAGGGGGGTGCTGGCGGCATCGAGGGTGATGGTGAGGGGCTCGCCGGCAACGGGCGGGAGGGGGCTGACGGTGACGCCGCCGGTTCCGCGAATGAATTGGAAGTCGCCACCGGTTTCATACCACGTGTAGGCCGGACCGCCACGCGGCTTGAATTTGACGCCATCCCCGCTGTTTGCAGCGGGTAGAGCCAGGTCAATCATCCACGTTCCATCGCCCACGAACGACATGGGCAGGCCGTTGTTCCAGCCGCTGAATGTGCCGGTGAGGTTCATGCTGCGCAAGCCCTGGATATTGGATTTGAATTGGCAGAAGAACACCCGGACGGTTGTTGCCGCAGTAGGAATGTTGTAGTTGGGGTACCAGTAGGCGGGCGGGGTGGTCAGTTCCGGCTCCGGCCCCGCATACGCCGCGTAGAACTCGCGGCCGGGTTGCGCTTCGCCAATGGTGGCCGACCACTGGGCCACGCCGTCATTCGTGGACCCGCGGCTGGCCCGGTGGCCGTAGTCGGCGAACGGATTGGCCGCCGTCAAATTGGTGGCGATGCGAATGCCGTGGCTGGCCTCAGTCAGCAGGTTTTCAAATTGTACAATGGCCGTTGCGTTGCTCATGGTCACCGCCGTGAAGACCGGCGCATTTTCGGGCGGCGGCGGGGGCAGGGCGTCGTTGTCCCAGAGGAATGGCGGGAGTTCAATGCGCGCGGTTTCTTCAGAATCCGCAATGTAATATTCCAGATTGTTGCCGGGACTTTCGTGGTGCGCGCCGCCGGTGGTGAGCACATAGAACTTATAAATCATGCTGCGCGGGGAGCGCCGAGCAATCCACCAAGTTTCGCCCAGGTAGGGCTCAGTTCCATCAATGCCCTCCAGCCAATTGGCCTCGTGTCCGCCCACGAGCGAGTACGGCGCGTAGGGCTCGGCTACCAAATCAAAGCCGTTGGTCGAAAAGGCCCAGAGGCGCGAGTAGACGCCGTCATCGGCGGTTTCGTCGCCGTGGGTGCCATCGTCAAAGAGTTCAATGCCGGCGTTGTCCCAATGGAGGTAGGCGCTATTGTCAGGATAATCGCTGGCGGTGCCGCCCTCGGTCTCGCCATTGGAGTTGAAGCCGCGCAGCGGATCGGAACCCAACACCAGGACGCGGGCGAGGTTGTCGCGCTTACGCAACGAAAGATCAAGTTGGAACAGGATTTCGCGGTTGGCCCGCACCCCGGCATCGCCACGCTGCGGATCCTCGAAGAGGCGTTGCTGGGCCGAGGGCAGGTTGGTGTCGCTGTGATTGCGCAACGGATGGGCGGCTGCGCCGAGGTATTCGGTTACAGTC
>CAZNGD010000389.1:0-1720 GCA_964572295.1 uncultured Verrucomicrobiota bacterium | reverse complement strand
CGGCGAGGCCGTCGTGGCCGCCATGACCGGCCACGCCGAAGGGCGCGTGTTCACTGCGCCCGTCCACGAGGGCCGCACCGGGTTGCGCCCGCTGTTCGAGGGCGCCGCGCTGCACGAAAACAGCCGCGTCCTCACCGGCAAGGATGGCCGGTTGTGCATGGTGATGTCGCCGGGCGCGATTGTCTGCGTGGCGCCGCAAACCCAGTTCCAGATTGAGCAACTGCGGCATACGGCCGCTGGCCTGCCGCGCTACGCGGCGGACATTATCCGCCGCATTCACCTCCACCTGGAACGGGGCCGCATCCGCGTGCATGCCGGCGCGCCGCTGCCCACGCTGGATATCCGCATTGCCACGCCCGCGGGCGTCATCGAGGCGCAGGGCGGCGAGTTTGTGGTGGCCGAGGGCGAGCGCGACCAGTGGCTGGTTTTCCAGCATGCGGGCACCGCCACGCTGACTCCCCGCGATGGCGAGCCGGTCACGCTGCGCACGGGCGATAATGCCCGCCTGACGCTGGCGGGCGGGCGCGCCACCGCGCAAACCGACGGCGTGCCGAATGATCCCGCGCGGGAATCCTTCGAGTTGTGCAATGTCTTTTTTGGCGACCTGGAGCCGTTCATTGACAACCCGCTGGACTTCGACCGCGAAGGCCTCGGCAACTATCTGGGCCTGACGACCTCGTTCCAGGATGTGGACGACGGCGCGCTGGTCACCGATGCCAGCCCGACCATCCGCCCGGTTGTGGCTGGCGCGCAACCGACGGCGCTGCCGCGCGCGGGCGAGAACTCGCCGGGCGGCCGCTGGGGCGCGCGCCGGGTGTGGGACTGGTATCACCGGCAGGGCGTCATCAAGGGCGTGAATTATATTCCGCGCACCGCCGTCAATTCCGTGGAAATGTGGCAGGAGGCCACGTTCGATCCGGATACGATTGATGAGGAACTGGGGTGGGCGCAGGAGATCGGCTATACGAGCATCCGCGTGCAATTGCAGTTTGCGGTGTGGCAGGCGGATCGCGATGGTTTCCTGGCGCGTGTGGACAAGGTGCTCCAGTTGGCCGCCAAGCATGGCTTGCGCATGGTGCCCGTGCTCTTCGACGACTTGGATGTGGCGGGGCACGCGCCCGTGCCGGGGCCGCAGCCGGAGCCGGTGCCGGGCGAGTACAACAGCCAGTGGGTGCCCAGTCCGGATCCCGCCATGGTGACGGAACGCAGCCGGTGGCCCGAGCTCGAAAAATACGTCAAGGATGTCATGGGCCGGTTCAAGCGCGATGCCCGCGTGCAGTATTGGGATTTGTACAACACCGCCGGCAACAGCGGCCTCTGGGAGGAGTCGCTGCCGCTGCTGGATCAGACGTTCAATTGGGCGCGCAGCGTGGAGGCGGCCCAGCCGCTGGCCGTGGCGGCGTGGAAAGAGTTCGGCAGCGCCATGGCCGCCCGCAAACTCGAACGCTCCGATTTGATCACGTTCCAAAGTTATGACACGCCGGAAGCGGTTGAGGCGCGCCTGATGCTGTTGCAGCAATACAAGCGGCCGATTATCTGTTCGGGCTGGCTGATGCGCCAAACCGGCAACCAGTTCGACAAGATTCTGCCGCTGTTCGCCATGGGCCACGTGGGCTGGTTCAATCAGGGGCTGGTGGCCGGCCGGACGCAGTTGGAAGTGCAACAGGCCAATTTCCGCTCGGAGCGCGATCCCGATTTGTGGCAGCAAAATGTGCTGCAG
>CAZNGD010000388.1:0-1738 GCA_964572295.1 uncultured Verrucomicrobiota bacterium | reverse complement strand
CACGCGGAATTTGAAGGCGCGGCCGTGGCTCAGCACGTATTCGCGCCGCACGATCATGCCGGCGGGGATGGCCAGTTGCAGGCCGATGACGAGGGCCAGCAGGGTCAATAGCGTGGACTTTTTCATGCTGCGGCCTTTTTGTGGCGGGCCAAGAACAGATTGACGGACAGGAAGGCGAGGCCCAGCACGACAAAGATCACGCCGCGGAGCACAAAGCCGAAGCGCTCATCCCAAAACCGCAACAGAATTAGGGTAAAGAGGAGCAGCAAACCCTGATTGACGGTGCCGATGCGGCGGGCCCGGAAGCCCTGGCTGAGGAGGTTGAGGCCCAGCCCGAAAGCATAGAGGTTCGCCAGGCAGATGGCGCCGCCGTGGCCGAATTTGTGGGCGAGGAAATTGCCGAGGCCGACCATGATGGGCAGCGCGCCGATGAATAGGGCGTGGGTTTTGCCGCGGCGCGCGCTGCGCACCAGCAACGCGATGACTGCCACGGCCAAGAGCGCGAGAATGAGGTTATATAGAATGGCGGCGTGACTGGTGGGCAGATGGTTCATCTTGAAGAGCCAGATGAAATCGTCCCACATCCAGTCGTAGGTGAGCAGGAAGGCCAGCACCACGGCGCCGCCGCCGCCAATGGTCCGCAGCGGGCGTTGCCAGGCGGTGGTGGCATCGGCCAGCCAGTTTTCCCCGGCCAGGTAGAGCACGGCAAAAAGAACGGCATACACAAATACCCAGCGATGCCTCATCAAATCGCCCAGTGTGATGCCGGTGGCGATGCACAGGGCAACAACGCCGCCCCAGAGGAGCGCCATGGCGCGGGGGCCGTAAGGGTTTTGCCGGATCGCGGGATAGGCGTGGGGCAGCAGGAGGGCGGCCAGCGGCCAAAAGACCCATGCGGCGCCACCGCCGTCCTGGGTATCGGCGGCCCAGAAGAGCAGGCCGATCAGATAGATCAGCGCGGGCCCGCTGGCATTCAGCAGATAGATCACGGGCAGCGTGAGCAGCATCCACGTCATGGCGAAACGTCCGGCATCGCCGGGGATGTGGTAGGTCTGCGCCACGAGGGCGATTGCGGCGCCGATGGCAAACGTCCAGAAGAGACCGACGCCTTCGCGCCACGCAACGGAGTCGCGGCCGGAGTGAATTCGCCAACTGGCGAGGGCTTGCGCGAGGATCAGCGGCGCGAAGGCCAAGGCGGTGCGGGTTGCGCGCGACAGCTCCGCCCAGTTATGGGCCAGCAACAAAATGATGCCCAGGCCCACCAGGCTGCCGCCCAAAATGCTGAAGACGGTGAGCGCCCAGTTGCGACCGGGTTCATCCGTGGTGTAGTGCGCTTCCAACCGGCGGGCGGTGTCGGCATCAATGATGCCGCCCGCGAGCAGGGAGGGCACTTCTTTCAGGAACCAGCGGCGGTGGTGTTGCGACATCATGGGCCTTTCGCGCGATGAGGGCACGGTACGTGGTCGGGCGCGGCGGGGCAAGCGTAATTGAACAGCCGCGCCGCGCGCCGTGACGGCCCGCGAAGACCCCGCCAAGGGCCTGCGGCAGGGTGGCGGCGCGTTTTGGGATTTGTCGGCATCGGGCAAAGAATGCTAGGCTGTTGCAATTCTTGTGAAGGAGACCCGTGATGAGTACTGTTCTGGAAGCCAAAGATATCATGAACATTTTGCCGCATCGGCATCCATTTCTGCTGGTGGATCGCATTATCGAATGCAATGACAAGGATTGGATCGTGGGG
>CAZNGD010000387.1:0-1760 GCA_964572295.1 uncultured Verrucomicrobiota bacterium | reverse complement strand
CCCCCCGTGCGGCCCGCGCCACCACGCCCCAGCCCGCCCCCCCCGGCCCCCCGCCCGCTGCCACCCGGCCCCGTCACGCGGGAACCGGTTGCCCCCGCGCCGTCGGCATTCGCCATGTCGCAAACCGTCCTGCTGGCCATTCAGACGCGGCTCGATGCCGACAACTTTTCGCCGGGCGGCCTGGATGGCCGTTGGGGAACCAAGAGTGAAAACGCCCTCGCCGCCTGGCAAAAAAAATACGGACACCCCATCACCGGCCAGGTGGATGACACGGCCTTGGCGGCCTTGGGACAGACCAACGGTCTATTCACCACCTACATCATCACCACCGCCAACCACGCCGCGCTCACGCCGTATCCAGCCTCATGGTTGGAGCGGTCGCGACAGGAGCGCCTCGGCTATTCCAGCATCGAGGAAATGGTCGCCGAGCAATTCCATCTTTATCGCGCCACACTGCGGCAGCTCAATCCGCAGGTTGCGTGGCCCAACCCGCCCGCTGGCACCATCGTCACCGTGCCCGCCACCGCCACCAAGCCCTTGCCGCGACTCTCCAAAATTGAAATCCGCATCGCGCAAAAAACGCTGCGCGCCTACGACACCAACGGTCTGCTGGTCGCCCACTTTCCCTGTTCCATCGCCGCCGATAAAACCAAACGGCCCGTCAACCAGACGCTGCGCGTCGTGGTGTGGGCCGAGAATCCGGAATACACGTTTGATCCCGCGCTATTTGCCGCCGACCCCGCCGCTGCCGGCATCGGCAAAAAGCTGCGGATTCCCCCCGGTCCCAACAATCCGGTGGGCCTCGCGTGGATTGGTCTGGACCGCCCCGGCTACGGCATTCATGGCAGCCCCGCCCCCGAAGACATCAGCAAAACGGAATCGCACGGCTGCTTCCGACTCACCAACTGGGATGCCGGAAAACTCGTCCGCGCCGTCCGCGACAACCTCCCCGTCATCGTCCTGCCCTAGCCCACGGCCACCAATCGCTGCGGGTTTATTGCTCAACCATCCCTTGGCCTTCACACGTCAGCCGCCCATTGGAGTCGTACCCGCGGCTCAATAATGAAGATAAAAAGAATAATCTTGCACCCGTGTTACAAGGGTTATAATTTGGTGTGTAGAGGTTAGAAAATGGCCAGATCGTCAACGACGTATTCCCCAAAGTGGCGCAGCGGAAAGACCCGAGTCATCCGGGTTCCCGAACGCATTGCCGATGAAATTATAGCCATCGCGACGGCCTTGGACAGCAAACGAAGACAGGTGCGCGAGGAGGCTGCGGATTACTTGCTGGAGACAAAATCTTTGACCAATGGGCTGAATACCGATCGCCCAGTCAATGTGGCCAGTGTCCCGCAACGCAGCCCGTTTCGCTATCCGGGCGGCAAGACGTGGCTTGTTCCGATTCTCCGCGAGTGGTTGCGCAATCTTCCGCAACCTCCAGAACTGTTCCTTGAACCCTTTGCCGGGGGAGCGATCGCCAGTATGACGGCGGCCTTCGAAAGGCTGGCCGGTCACGTGGTGATGGCAGAAACAGACGATGGTGTGTCCGCAGTCTGGAAAACTATCCTCACGGGACAAGGGGAATGGCTCGCACAGAAAATTCTTGGCTTTGAATTGACACCGGAGAATGTTCAGAATGCGTTGGAACAGGACTCCAACGGTTCCGCAAATTCCTTGAGGCAACGGGCGTTTCTGACATTGTTGCGTAACCGTGTGCAGCGGGGTGGCATCCTGGCTCCCGGTGCCGGTTTGGTAAAAAG
>CAZNGD010000386.1:0-1769 GCA_964572295.1 uncultured Verrucomicrobiota bacterium | reverse complement strand
ATCTGCGGTACAGACGGTCGGGAAAGTGGCTACGGTTTTCCCGGTGAAAATAAGGAAGGGCGATCCGTTTTTGAAAAACGGCTCAAAGGAGTTTTTTGTGTTTGACCGGAACCTCTATTGGGCGCCCCCTTTGGCGACCCCTTTGGGGATCCACCGCAAGCGTTTTGAATATGGTGGCGCAATTGGCTGGCGGGCGGTATGGTGAGGCGCATGAGTTTCCAGTACGAATCCTATCCGCCGCGCGTCAAGGGCTTCTTCAACCGCTTGCCGCCGGTTTGCGCGTGGCTGATCAAAGTCAACGTGGCCGTCGCGCTGGTGTTCTTTTTACTACCGGGGTTGCGCAACCTGGAATCGCTCTTGGCGCTCTCGCGCGCCGGCCTGCGCCACGGCTATCTCTGGCAACCGGTCACCTATATGTTTTTGCACGGCAGCTTTCTCCATCTGCTCTTCAACATGTTCACGCTCTATTTTCTGGGCCCGGAAACCGAGCGCGCCATGGGCTCCAAACATTTTCTGGCCATGTATCTCATCAGCGGCGTCCTCGGCGGCCTCGGCTGGATTTGGCTTTCGCCCGTGCGGTCGAACATTCCGTGCGTCGGCGCTTCCGGCGCCATCTTTGGCGTGCTCGCCGCGTTCGCCACGCTCTATCCGCGCCGCCAGCTCACGCTGCTGGTCTTTTTGATTTTCCCGGTCACCCTGATGGCCTGGCAACTGGTCGCCGGGCTGGCGCTGATTGAGTTTCTGCTGGCGGGCGATCCCTCCAGCGGCATCGCGCACACCGCCCACCTGGCCGGCGCATTCGCCGGATTCCTCTATATTGACCAACTCTTTGAGAACACGCACCTGCGCCGCCTCTGGGCCCGCCTGCGCGACTACGTGGCCCAGCGGCCGCACACCCCGCGTGCCGGCCCCCCACCCCCGGACCAGGCCGAAGTGGACCGCATCCTCGACAAAATATCCGCGCAGGGCATCCAATCGCTGACCAAGGCCGAGCGCCAAACCCTGCACCGCGCCTCCCGCACGTTTTAGGCGCCGCCGCCGCGCGTCGGCGACCTCTTTCTTGCACTTTGCCCCGGCGTGGAGCATATTCCCCCCACTTGAAAAACGGAGCCGCTCATGACCCTCAAACTTGAAAAACGCGCCAACTACACCCCGCCCAAAGGGCCGGTCGTCCTCATCATCATGGATGGCGTCGGCCTCGGCAAATACACGGAGGGCGATTTTGTCCGCGCCGCCTGGAAACCCAATTTCGATTGGTTGCGGGCCCACTGCCCCACCACCACGCTCAAGGCCCACGGCAAGGCCGTCGGGATGCCGACGGATGAAGACATGGGCAACTCCGAGATTGGCCACAACGCCATCGGCTGCGGCCGCGTCTATGACCAAGGCGCCTCGCTGGTGGCCCAAGCCGTCGCCTCCGGCGCGCTCTTCGCCGGCGAAACCTGGCGCAAGATGCTGGCCAACGTCAAGGAGCACCACTCCACGCTGCACTTCATCGGCCTGTTTTCCGATGGCAACGTCCACGCGCACATTGACCACCTCAAGGGGATGCTCATTCAGGCCAAGAAGGAAGGCATCCCGCGCGCCCGCATCCATCCGCTGCTCGATGGCCGCGATGTGCCGCCCACCTCCGCGCTCGATTACATCCGGCCCTTCGAGGGATTCCTCGCCGGCCTGAACGCCGACGGCGCCGTGGACTACGCCATCGCCTCCGGCGGCGGCCGCATGCAGGTCACCATGGACCGCTACGAAGCCGACTGGCGCATCGT
>CAZNGD010000385.1:0-1777 GCA_964572295.1 uncultured Verrucomicrobiota bacterium | reverse complement strand
GTAGTAGGCCACAATGGCCTTTTGGCGCAGCCGTTCCCGGAGGCTCTCGCGTGGCGGGCGGTCAGCGTTGGTAGGTGGCGGGGTCAATATAGGGCAGGTCCAAGCGGGGTTTGAACTTGGGGGTTTGGGAATAAAACGCCAGCGGATTGTCGTGCATGAGGCGGTTCACTTGCGCGGGGGCAAAGCCTTGCTGGGCCATGAAGGTTGCCGTCTTGGGCAGCGAACACGGGTCGGATACCCCCCAGTCTGCGGAGGAATTGACCAGCACGCGCTCCAATCCCCATTGCTGCAGGATGTCCACCACGCGGCGCGGATTGAGCTTGGAATAGGGGTAGACGGTCAGGCCGGCCCAATAGTCCGTTTTGCGGGTCAGCGGCATGGTTTCCTCGGTGTTGTGATCCACAATGATGCGGCCGGGGTCATGGTTGAACTCGCGCAGAATATCGAGAATGCGTGCGGTGCCGACCTTTTTGCTCACGTCGGGGGTGTCGTGCGGGGTATGGACCAACACCAGCAAATCGTGCGCCTTGGCCAGTTCGAGCTGTTCCAGCAGCACGGTTTCCTCATTGGGGGTAATCCGGTTGAAGCCGATTTCTCCCACCGCGACGCAGCGCGGGTGATCCAGGTAGGGGCCGATGCCGGCCAACGTCTCGCGCGCCAGCGGCAAGTCTTCGGCCTCCTTGGGATTCACGGAGATGCACGACCAATGGTCAATGCCGTAGCGTTGGGCGCGGGTATGTTCGAAGTTCAGCGAAAGCTGAAAATAATCGAAAAAAGTTCCGGCGTGGCGGCGGTTGGCGCCCTGCCAGAACGACGGCTCCACCACGCAGCGAATCCCCGCCTGATACATGGCGGTGTAATCATCCGTGGTGCGCGACAACATGTGAATATGCGGTTCAATGATGATCATGATGTTCTCCCGATGGGATGCGTACTCCCGTGCCTGAACTTATTGTGCGGCAATCGCCGAAATCTCCACCCGCCCGCCTTTGGGCAATGCCGCCGCCTGCACGACCTCCCGCGCGGGATAGGGCGGGCTGAACACCTCGGCGTAGAGCCGATTGACCAGCGCAAAGTCGGCCATGTCGGCGACATAGAGGGTGCACTTCAGCACCTGTTGCGGTCCGAGCCCGGCCGCGCCGAGAATCGCCTGCAAATTTTTCAAGGCCAACCGGGTTTGCGCCTCCGTGCCCGCCACCAGCTCGCCGGTGGTCGGATCAAGCCCCAGTTGACCGGAAATGAACAGCAGTCCCTGCTGCGCGATGGCTTGTGAATAGGGCCCAATGGCTGCGGGGGCGTCGTCGGTATGGATGGATTTCATGTTGGCACTCCTCAAAACCTTTTCATCCTAGCCCGTGGACGGCGGCAGGACAAGTTTTTGCGCATGGGCCGCATTTGGAACTTGTCAATGACCCGGCAATCCGGTTACGCTCCACTTGATGGGTTTTCGGGTGATGCCCGTCAGAGGTGGTTCACAAACAAGGAGAAGGCAATCATGAAGAAGTGGGTTCTAGTATTGTTGACGTTGGGAATTGGCGCCACGGTGGCCTCGGCCGCCAACGGGCTGGGCATCTTCGGGTCGTATTGGGACAGCAAGGACTTGGGGCCTGGCTTTGGCGGTGGCGTCAAGTTCTGCGGCGAATTGTCGGAGTATCTGGCGATTGAGCTGCGGGCTTCGTGCATAACCAAATTCGACGACTGGGATGGCCACGACGACTTATTTGTCATTCCCCTCGAAGCGGGTTTGATTTTCACCCTGCCCTTGGGTGAGGAGATC
>CAZNGD010000384.1:0-1797 GCA_964572295.1 uncultured Verrucomicrobiota bacterium | reverse complement strand
TGCGGCAGAAGATCAACGCCAACGGCCAAACCAATTTCATGGCCTACAACGCGTTGAACCAGTTGACCAGCCGCGTGTCCGGCGCGAGGAACATGGCTCACCGGTACGATGTGACAACCTCTGTCAGCGGGAAGAAGTATGGCGTGGCGCCGCCGGGTGCGGTATGCTGCTGGCTCATTTGATGAAAACCGCCCTGCAAGGATTATGGCCGGAGGAACTGCACGCGCTGGCGTTGGCGGCCGGGCAGCCGGCCTTCCGGGCCAAGCAATTGTGGCAATGGGTGCAGGTACGCGGCGCGACGCGCTGGGAGCAAATGGGCAATCTGCCAGCGGTCTGGAAAACCGCATTGGCCGCCACGCACACGGCCGAACCGCTCCGCATCATTCAGGAGGCGGCGGATCCGGGCGGCACCCGCAAATGGCTGAGCGGGCTGGATGATGGCGAGTGCGTCGAGACCGTGCTGATTCCCGCGCGCGACTGGACAACCGTTTGCCTCTCCACGCAAGTGGGGTGCCGGATGGGCTGCGCCTTTTGCGCGAGCGCCAAGGGGGGCTTCGCGCGGAGTTTGTCGGCGGGCGAAATCGTGGGGCAGTTTCAACTGGTCATGGCGGCCACGGGGCGGCGGCCGGACAACGTGGTGTACATGGGGATGGGCGAGCCGTTCGACAACTATGACGAGGCGCTCAAGTCCATTCGGATTTTGAATCATCCCGACGGGCTGCAAGTTGGCGCGCGCCGCATCACCCTGAGCACCAGCGGCGTGATACCGGGCATTCAGCGGCTGGCCACGGAGGGGCTGCAAGTGGAGTTATCGGTATCGCTCCATGCGGCCAATCGCGAGTTGCGCAAACAACTCATGCCCATCGAAAATAAATATCCGCTGCCGGACCTGCTGGCTGCTTGCCGGGAGTACACCGCCGCGACCAGGCGTTTTGTCACGTTTGAATACACCCTGATTCGCGGGGTGAACGACGCCGTGCGGGACGCGGAAGAGCTGGCGCGGCATTTGCGGTCTTTTTCATGTCGGGTGAATCTGATTCCGTTGAGCCCGGTGCCGGAGTTTGCGGGCACGGCGCCATCGCGCGCGGCCATTGAGCTTTTCCAGCAGACCTTGGCGGCGCGTGGGGTATCGGTCACGCTCCGCGAATCGAAGGGGAAAGCGGTGAATGCGGCCTGCGGTCAGCTACGTCGGCAGCATCGCGCGCCGGCGCCGTCGGGCTGAGTGGCGGCCGCTTTTTTGGGGGCTGCTCGTTGCGCGGAAAATTAGGGTGTGCGGGTGGAGAGCACGTGTTGGATGAAGGCCTCGCGATATTCGGGATCCACGCGCCGCCGGGAAGGGGGATCGAGCAGATTCAGGGGAATGCCGATTTGGCCGGTGGGAGTGGCCAGGAGAATGACGCGGTCCGCGTCGGCGCCGCCATAGCCTTGGAAGGTGCCCTTGGTCACCACGCCATTTTTCTGGCGTAATTCGACGGTGTCGTTGAGTTGGTGGGGCGGTTCGCGGTTGGCCAGTTGCAGGCGCAGGGTTTGTTCGGCCTGCGCTTTTTTGGCTTGGAACGCGGCCTCTTCGGCGGCGGCTTTTTGCGCGGCGAGTTCTTCGGCCGTGGGCTTGGGCGGCGGGGCCGGCGGCGTGGGGGCGGTCACTTCGGCGGCCGGGGCCGTTGTGGTGTCGGGGGGGGGCGGTTGGCTCGGCGCGTCCGGGGCGGGGGTGGGGGAGGTCGCGACTGGCGCGGATGGCGTGAAGGGCGGCGGGGGAGATCGGAAGAGCACACGTCTGAACTCCAGTCACTCCGCGAA
>CAZNGD010000383.1:0-1804 GCA_964572295.1 uncultured Verrucomicrobiota bacterium | reverse complement strand
TGGGCAGGCCGATTTGTTGCAACCGGGCAAAGGCTTCGTCGCGACGGCGCGCCAACCAGGGCGGATCGAGCAGCGCGCCCCGTTGCGCGTGGAACAGCGCCGCGTAGCCTTCGCCCAGCCCGACGGAACGGGTTTTCATACCGGCTCCTTCAGCCAGTCATAGCCGCGGGCCTCCACTTCGCGCGCCAACCGGGCATCGCCGGAACGAACCCAGCGCCCATCCATCAGGATGTGCACAAAGTCGGGCGTGATGTAATTGAGCATCCGCTGGTAGTGCGTGATCAGCAGCACCGCGCGGTGCGCCGCGTGCAGGCGGTTGACGCCTTCCGCCACGATGCGCAGCGAGTCCACATCCAGCCCCGAATCCGTTTCGTCCAGCACGGCCAGCGCGGGTTCCAGCACGGCCATTTGCAGGATTTCGTTGCGCTTCTTTTCGCCGCCGGAGAAGTCGAGATTGACCGGGCGGTCCAGATAGGACGGGTCCAGTTGGATCAGCGCCGCTTTTTCCAGCAGCCGCTCGCGGAACTCGAAGGCGTCGGCTTCCGGCTCCCGCCGCGCACGGCGGAGCGCGTTATAGGCCGCCAGCAGAAACGTCACATTGCTGACGCCGGGCACATCCACGGGATACTGAAAGGCAAGGAATACGCCCGCCTGGGCCCGCGCGTGCGGCTCCATCCCGAGCAGGTCCTGCCACTCGCCATTCACCTGAAAATGGACATCGCCGCCGGTGACTTCATAATCCGGGTGGCCCGCCAGAATCCGCGCCAGCGTGCTTTTGCCGGAGCCGTTGGGCCCCATGATGGCGTGGATTTCGCCCGCGTTCACCGTCAACGTGATGCCGTGCAGGATTTCCGGGCCATCCTTGACGCGGGCGTGCAACTTTTTGATGCGTAACATGACGGCTCCTTATCCGATGCTGTGTTCGAGTTTCAGTTCCAGCATATTCACGGCCTCGACCATGTATTCCAGCGGCAGCGTCCGGAACACTTCCTTGCAGAATCCGTTGACCAGCAGCGACACGGCGGCCTCGGTGTCCAGCCCGCGCGATTGCAGGTAAAAGAGTTGCTCGGCGCTGAGGCGCGACGTGGTGGCCTCGTGCTCCACGATGGCGCTGGGGTTGCTGACTTCCAAATACGGGAAGGTGTTGGCCACGGCCTTGCCGCCCACGAGCATGGAGTCGCACTGCGAATAGTTGCGGGCATTTTCCGCGCCCGCCGTAATGCGCACCAACCCGCGATAGCTGTTCTTGGATTGGTCGCACGAAATCCCCTTGGCGACGATGGTGCTGCGCGTGTTTTTGCCGATGTGGATCATCTTGGTGCCGGTGTCCGCCTGCATCTGGTTGTTGGTCAACGCCACCGAATAAAACTCGCCGACGGAATCATCGCCCAGCAGCACCACGCCGGGATATTTCCAGGTGATGGCGGCGCCCGCCTCGACCTGCGTCCAGGAAATCCTGGAGCGCTTGCCCGCGCAGCGGCCGCGCTTGATCACGAAGTTGTAGATGCCGCCGCGCCCGGCGGCATCCCCGCCGTACCAGTTTTGCACGGTGGAATACTTGATGGTGGCATCGTCCAGCGCGATCAGCTCGACGATGGCGGCATGGAGCTGGTTTTCGGGGCGCGCGGGCGCGGTGCAGCCTTCCACATACGACACCTCCGCGCCGACATCGGCAATGATCAGCGTGCGCTCGAACTGCCCCGTTTCGCGCGCGTTGATGCGGAAATAGGTCGAGAGATCAACCGGGCATTTGACCCCAGATCGGAAGAGCACACGTCTGAACTCCAGTCACTCCGCGAAATCT
>CAZNGD010000382.1:0-1814 GCA_964572295.1 uncultured Verrucomicrobiota bacterium | reverse complement strand
GATGGGTGTCCGAAAGCGGCACTCACGGCGCATGATGCGCGAAGTCAGCGCGGCGCGCAGAAGGTTTTCGAGAACTCCCGGGTGATGTGCCCGAGTTTGTTGTCGAGAATGGAATAGACCTTCTGTTGGATGGCGTCCGGCACGCCGCCATAAAAAGCCTGGGCGATGCCGCCGGTGATGCAGGCCAGAGTGTCGGAATCGCCGCCCAACGAAATGGCGGTGCGGATCGCGTCCTCAAAATCGGTCGAATCCAAAAAGGCCCGGATGGCTTGGGGCACGGTTTGTTGCGAGGATTCGTTGAATTGGTACGTGGGGCGGATTTCATCCACATGGCGGCTCAAGTCATAGCCGAATTGCTTTTCGACGTATTGTTTGATGTCGGCCTTGCTTTGGCCGGTGCGCGCCAAATAGATTGCGGCGGCAACGGACTGGCCGCCCTTGACGCCTTCCGGATGATTGTGGGTGACGGCCGTGAACTCTTCGGCCTTGGCCAGCACGGTGGCCAGGTCATCATACGCATAGCCCACGGGGCTGATACGCATGGCAGCGCCATTGCCCCAACTGTTGTATGGCGCGGAGTCCCGGCTGCGCGCCCAGCGGTCAAAGCCGCCGCCGTATCCCCGGCCGGGATATTGCTCATAAAATGTTTTGAGATTTTGAACGTAGGGGGTGCCGGTCAGAATGGTATCCGCCAGCGCGATGGTCAGCACGGAATCATCCGTGAAAAAACAGCGCGGCGAAAAGAGGGGGAACTCTTTGCGCTTGATGTTGTCCCATTCGTAAATGGAACCGACCACATCGCCGACAATGGCGCCAATCATTCGCTGCTCCTCACGGTTGTCCCGGCTGGATTACGGGGTGGGGGCGGGCGGGGTGGCGGGGCAGGCAGGGGCAGGCTTGGTGCTGAGCTGGAGGATGACCACAATGGGCCAAATGCTCAGCACAACGGCGGTAGCCATCCAGATTTTGGGGGCCAACTTGGCCATGAGATCATCGCCAATCCAGAGCCAGATGAAGGCCGGGATGGCGATTTGCAGCAGGTTGGCGCCGCTTTTGCCGAGATCGTGGAAGCGGTGGGAGAGCACCAGCAGGATCAGGTAGGTGGCGACAATTGCGATGGGAGTGGCGATCCACATGGCGACGTGCGGGACGTTTTGGCTGCTATTCCAATAGGCCAATACCAGCAGGACGAGCAGGGGAATGAAGCGCAAGATAAACGCGGTGCGCCCGATGCGCTTGAGGAATTGGGTTTCGACAGCGAGGCAGCGGTTCTTGATCCAGAGCTGGCGCGGGGTGAGGACGTGGGGGTGCGTGGCGGTCATGGAGGTTCTCCTATTCTTGATCGGCTGACGATTGGGTCTGGCTGAGGGCTTTTGCTTCGGCCAGCAGGGAACGCCCGATGCTTTGGCGTCCTTTGAGGTTGATGGCGTTTTGCGCGTTTTCGATGGCCACCGCGCTGTCGCCATCGGCCAGCGCCTGTTGGGCGGCGACAATGAAGCGGTCATGGAAGGTGTCCACGATTTGCTGGGCATCGGCCTGATCGGGGAACAGGCGCAGGACGCGCTGGGCGTGCTCAATGGCTTCTTTCATGTGGTGGGCCTGGAAGGCATCGTTGGCGGCGGTGATGTAGTGGGCGATGGCCAGGGGCTTCATCTTGCGGTATTCGCGGGTGCCGACAAATGCGCCGCCCAACACGAGCAGCGCCATGAAGCCGATGACAATGCGGCTGCCGACCAGTTTGCCGCGTTGGCGCAGCAGAAGCGAGAGCATGGCGCAGCCGCCGAAGAAGGCGAAGCAGGTCATGATGCCGAACC
>CAZNGD010000381.1:0-1814 GCA_964572295.1 uncultured Verrucomicrobiota bacterium | reverse complement strand
GGGGGCGCGCTCCAGTTCGCCGCCCGAGAAGGCGGTGATTTCCTTGAGCCGGGTGAGCGCGTCGCGGAATTGTTCCTGCGCGGCTTGCTGGCCGTCGCGGGCCGCGGTGCCGCGTTTCTTCAGCAGGTCGCGTTTGTGGACGCCGAATTTTTCATAGGCGGCATAGTAGGTGGAGCGGCAGCCGGCGGCGGCGGCCAGGCACAGGAGGGCCAGCGCGATCGCCGGCCACCGGGCGGAACTGGTTTTCATAAGGCTCAGCGCGGGGCGCGGCGCCCGGCGGCCGGGGGCGGGCGTTTATAATGTGAGCATCTCAATTTCTGGATGGGTCAAAGTCGGCGGGAACGTGCGGGAACAGCAGCGACCAACGACCATTGCGCCAGAAGGTTTCCAAACACATGATCGCTTCGTCGCCCGCCTGCGTCCAGAACTGCCCCGACCGGTGGAAGCGGCCTTGGTATTGTTTGCAGGTCGATTCCATCGCGCCACTCCCGCCCGGTTCGCCGCGCTCTTTCACGCCGTGGTAGTCCAGCCGCTCCTGGTTGTTGGCCAGGTAGTTCCGTTCCGTTTGCACCGCCGCGCGCCGCGCCCCGCGCAGCCTCTTGAGCACTTCGTCCAACTCGGCGATGACCGCCACCGCTTCGCTGGCCAGCAGCTTCTCCTTCAGGGGAGCGATCCACGCCGCCGCCGCCGCTTCCTCCTCCGGATAGAGCGCATGGGCCACCGTCCACAGATGTTGGAGCACGTGCCAGGGGTCCAGCCGTTGCCGCGCTGGCGCAAAGCGGTCCGCCACCAAATTCCAAATCCACACCGCGCCGTCGGCGATCACCAACACGTCTTGCGCCTGCCCCAGCCCGTGCCGCATCGCTTCGGCCCAGAGCTGTTGCTTGAGCGCGTCCACGCCGCCGCGCGTCATCACCGTGCCCCGACTCAAAATCAGCGAGCGCCCGCCGGCCGTCTCCACCCGCTGGCTCAAGCGAAAACAGATGCCGCCATAGACCCAATGCCACCACTCCGGCGCCTGCCCGCGTTGCCGCAGTTGTTCCGTCTGCCCCCAATCGCGCGCGTTGCGTTCCCGGATGTTCCACGCGTCCAGTTCAATCACCAGCGTGAACGGTTCGACCGCCCCGCCGGTTCGCAACTCCGGCACGAGTTGATCGCTGCCACCGCCTTGACTCATCTGCTCATCCCGCCGCTGCCGCTGGGCTTCGGCACGCTGGCCCTGCCGCCGCGCTTCCCGATCCAGCGTCGCGCGCGGCAACTTCACCCCCGTCAACCGCTCGATCACCGCGCTGGCCTCGGCCACCGGCAACTTGCTCACCGCCAGCGCCGCCATCTCTTGCACGCTGGGCGAACAGCCCCCGGTTTCGGCCAAACCCAACCGATGATCCGCCGGAAAAAACCACCGCTGACACCGCCAACACCATCCCCGCGCCCGCCGAATCGTCACCGCGCCAAAGCGCGTCTGGTAGCTCCGTTCATGCCCGTGGCTCACACGGCTCAGGCGGCGGCCACACACCGAACAGACCGGCGGAGTTTGATCCGCCTTTTGCTGCGCCGCCTCTTCCAACACGGCCCGTTGGGGCTCCCGGCTCTGCCGCTGAATTTCTTCCTCCAGATGGCCCATCGTCTGGTCACTGGCCTGAAGACTCCGGTGCAAGCCGGCCGTCAAGCGTTCCTGCCAGACCGCCAGGGCCTGCGGAAACACTTTGAAACTGCTGTCGGATTGAGGAACCGATTTCACGCAGCAGTTCGTACTCATGCCTCCTTCTACCACCCAACGCCCCGCTTGGCTGCTCAAAATGTGAGATGCTCAC
>CAZNGD010000380.1:0-1823 GCA_964572295.1 uncultured Verrucomicrobiota bacterium | reverse complement strand
TGATCAGCACCCCAAAAATAGCCTGTTTGTCACCCGAATAGCGAAAGATGGGCTACCCCCCGATGCAAATGAAAATTGTGTTTTTTTACAACTATTTTCCGAAACCGTTGATTTTCTTTCCGAAACGCCCCCCCCCCGGCCGCCGGCGCCGAATCAGCTCCGCCCGCCCCGCCCCCCATAATGGCGCCACAACCGCACGGGACGCCACAGCGCATACCCCACTTCCAGCGCGCGCGGCAGCCGGTAGGCCGCCAAATCGCCCAAGGTCGGCGTGAACAACCACCCCGCCATCATGCGCCACCGCTGCCGCCAACCGTCCAACGCATCGCGCTCATAACGCAGCCGGCTCAGAATCGGCATTCGCGCCGCCGCCGCGTGAATGGCTGGCACCGCCGCCCGCGCCGCCAACGCCGCCACCCGGGGCCGTTCCGCCAGCGCCGCGGCATCACCGGTCAATTCGCTTCCCGCCAGTTGAGCCGCCAACCGCAACCCCAGCCCCAACATCACCGCTTGGTTACGCCGCCGCGCCAGCGCGCAGACCGCCGCGCGTTCCGCCGCCGTCAACCGCGCCCAGAGCGCCGCCGTATCCATCACCCACGATAACCGGTCCCAGCCATGGTGCGCGCCATGCCGACACCCGTACAGCAGCGCATCCACCGGATGCAACGCATGGACATCCGCCCCCCCGATCGGCAGCGTGACGCGCCGTTCCCACATTTCGCGGGCCGCCCGGCGGCTGGGCCCCAAGGCCGGCCAGCCGTGGGCCACCTCAATCAGCCGCCCCCGCGCCGGATGCCGGAAAGAAGCCTCGATCCCCACCCGCCGCGCCCGCGCCGCCACCTCCTCCCCCAGCGGCGGCGACCGCTCAAAACCCGCCGCCCGCAAAGCATCCGCCGCCAACCCCGCCTGCCCCCCTGGCACCCAGAGGTCCACGTCATCGCTCACCCGCCACTCTTCAAGCGGATACACCTGACGCGCCAGCGCCGGCCCTTTCAGAATCAGACCATCCACCCCCGCCGCCGCCAAAAGCCCCGTCACCAGCGCCACCTCGCGGTCCAGCATCACCATCTGTTGCGCCAGCGCCAGCACCCGCCGCCGCAACGCCCCGCGCGGCCCCGCCGCCAACCCCGCCGCGCACAGCGGCACCACGCGATGCCGCTCCGCCAACGCCAGCAAGCCCTCCGGCGTAACCCCCGGCGACAGCTCCACGCCCCGCCCATCCCCCCGCAGCGCCGCCACGCAACACCGCTGCAAATCCGCGAATCCGGGCGCCACGCTACCCATGACGCCGCCGCCAATTCATGATGCGCCCATTCACCCACCGCCGCGCCGGATGCGCCAATAAAAAGAGCCAGCGCCGCCAGACGGACAACCCCACCACGCCCGCCACCGCCGATAACGGCACCCGTTCCGGCTCGCCCCATTCCGCATCCCCCCGACACGCCACCCAGCCATCCGCCGACGGACCCTGCACCACCCGATGCAGAACCGGCTCACGCTCGCCACGCCAGAACAGGGCGATATCCCCCCGCCGCAAACGACGCCCCCCCAGCGGCCGCACCACCACCTTTTGCCCCTCGCGCAGCCACGGCAGCATACTCGGCCCCCGCACGCGGAACGCCACCCCCTGCCCCTGCGCCAGCGTCCCGCGCAACACCTCCGTAAAACAAAATTGGTCCTCTCTCCTCAACCGGGGTCCCATATATAATGTTGTTTGCCAGCCGCCGCCGCACGCCATACGGACATTACGTCCGATCATTTTCCAGCGCCAGTCTCCCCCCCCGCGCCCCGCCGGGGGCGTTTGGTTTGGGGCCCCCGCCCCC
>CAZNGD010000379.1:0-1851 GCA_964572295.1 uncultured Verrucomicrobiota bacterium | reverse complement strand
AGCCGGCTGCGGTGAGGCCGGTGTGTGTTTTCCTGAATTCCGAAATGGCCCCCAAAAAACTGTTTTTTGGGCTAAAAATGGCCCAAAACGGCCCAAAACGGCCAAAAACAGCCAAAAATTGCCCCAAAATCCGAAAAACGCGCCGTTTCGGGCGCAACCGTGGGGGGAGGGGGGGCTTAGGGGGTGAGGGATTGGGTGAGGATGGAGAGGGCGCGGTCTTAGCCCCTGCGGCGCGGGTGGTCCTTTTTAGCTGTCGGGTTTTGGGGTGTGTTTGGCGTGGGCGCGGAGTTTCTGAGCGGGGGGGTCTTCGCGGGGGGGGACGAAGCGCAGGACGTGGTCGCCGGTGGGGATGCAGAGGAGTCCGCTTTCGCGGGCTTTGGCGGCGTAGGGTTTGACGGGGACATTCAATTCCAAACCGATCATCAGTCCTTTGCCGCGCACGGCGGTGATGAGCGGATTGGTGGTGGCGAGCTGCCGGAGGCCGTCCATCAGACGCGCGCCCATCCGGGTGGCGTTATCGAGCAGGTTTTCTTTTTCGATGGTGGCGAGGGTGGCGAGGGCCACGGCGCTGGCGAGTGGGGTGCCGCCGAAGGTGCTGGCGTGGTTGCCGGGTTGAAAGACATCGGACAGTTCGGGGGTGACGGCGGCGGCGCCGATGGGGAAGCCGCTACCGAGGGCTTTGGCCATGGAAATGCCGTCGGGGCGGATGCCGTAGTGCTGATAGCCGAACCATTGGCCGGTGCGGCCGATGCCGGTTTGGACTTCATCGAAAAACAGCAGCAGATTTTTGGCGGTGCACAGTTCGCGCAGGCCGGTCATGAATTCGGGGGTGGCGGGGAGGATGCCGCCTTCGCCTTGGATGGCTTCGCAGAGGACCGCGGCGGTGGCGGGGGTAATGGCGGCGCGGACGGAGTCGAGGTTGTTGAAGTCGGCGTAGGTGAACCCGGGCACGAGCGGGGCAAATCCATTTTGATATTTGGTTTGGCCGGTGGCGGTCATGGTGGCGAGGGTTCGGCCATGAAAGGAGTTTTTCATGGTGATGATTTCGTGGCGGCCGGTGGCGGAGCCCCATTTGCGGGCGAGCTTGATGAGGGATTCGTTGGCTTCCGCGCCGGAGTTGGCAAAGAAAACCTTGCCGCCCAGCGAAAGTTGCGAGATTTTTTGGGCGAGGCGCGGTTGCAGCTCGTTGTAAAAAAGGTTGGAGCAGTGAATCAGCTTGCCGGCCTGTTCGGCGAGGGCGGCGCGGATGGCCGGGTGGCAGTGGCCGGTGTTGCAGACGGCGATGCCGGCGGTGAAATCGAGGTATTCCCTGCCGGTGTGGTCCCAGACGGCGACTCCGGCGCCGCGGACGAGGGTGAGCCCCGGCGCGTAGGTGGGCATCACATAGTGGGCGAACAGCTCGGCGGGGCTAGAGTGCATCGTTGACAATCTCCGTGCCGACCCCTTGGTCGGTAAACAGTTCGAGGAGGAGGGAGTGGGGCAGGGCGGCATCAATGATGTGCGTCTTGCGGACGCCGGCCTTGAGGGCTTTGAGCGCGCCGCTGATTTTCGGCAGCATGCCGCCGCCGATAATGCCGCGTTCGATCAGGCTTTCGACCTCGGAGAGGTGCAGCGTGCTCATGAGGGAGGCGCGGTCCTTGGGATCGGCCAGCAGGCCGGGAACATCGGAGAGGAAAACCAATTTGCGCGCTTGCAGGCGTTCGGCCAGGCCGGCGGCGGCGGCATCGGCATTGATGTTATAGGTCTGCCGGTTGGCATCCGCGCCGAGCGGGGTGATGACCGGCGTGAGATCGGATTCGAGGAAGGCCTGGACGGGTTCTATGTCCACGTGGAGAATCTCGCCGACGAGCC
>CAZNGD010000378.1:0-1860 GCA_964572295.1 uncultured Verrucomicrobiota bacterium | reverse complement strand
GAAGACGAATTCCACCCCCTGCCCCCCGTTGGTTTCGATTGCGGACATGGCGCGCATGGCCAAGGTGCTCAAGCTGTTGGCCCATCCGTACCGCCTGAAGATTGTGGATATTCTGGACCGCCAAAAAGCGGTGCCGGTGCACACGCTGATGGAACAACTGCGGCAGCCGCAAGCGCTGGTGTCCAACCATCTGCGCAAGATGCTGCAGGCCGGGTTGGTGGTCCGCGAGCGGCGCGGCAAGGAAGTGTGGTATTCCGTGGGTGACCGCCGGTCGCTCCGCATTTTGAACTGTATGCGTGCCAAGAAAGGAGTGGCTTGATGAAAACGATGTTCTCCCACTGGTGGATCGGAATGGTGGCGGCGCTGGCGCTGGCGTCGGCGGCGCAGGCGGTCACGCTGGAGCAGGCGGTGCAGGCGGCGCTGGATAACTCCCCCACCCTGCAGGCGGCCACGGCCAAGATTGATGCCGCCCAGGCCATGCTGCGGCAGGCCAAGTCCTTTTATTATCCGTCGGTTGGGCTGGCGGCCAATTATGCCGTGAGCGACAACCCCATCCAGACCTTCATGATGGACCTGAACCAGCGGCAGTTGAACATGATGGCCCCCGACTTCAACCCGAATGAACCGGCCGACACCGACAACCTGCGCGGTTCCATCACGGCGCAATGGCGGTTGTTTGATGTGCAACGCGCCGCAGGCAACACGATGGCGCGGTTGGGCGCCCAGGCCAGCGCCGATGCCCTCGCCGCCGCCCGCAATCAGTTGGTGCATGAGGTGACCCGTAGCTTCTATGGCGTTTTGCAGGCCCAGGCGTTTGCGGCGGTGCAAGAGGAAGCCTCCCGGAGCATCGAAGAAAGCCTGCGCGTGGCCCGCGAGCGCTTCGCGGCCGGCGGGGCCGTCAAAACCGACGTGCTCAATCTGGAAACCCAACTCGCCCAGGCCAACGAAGATTGGATCAAGGCGCGCAACGGCGCGCAACTGGCCCTGGCCGCGCTGAATGCCGGCATCGGTGATGACCTTGTGACGACCGACAACATTGAGGCGCCCGCGCGCGCCGCGCTGAACGCGCCGCCGCCGGTTTGCACCGACCCCACCGCCTTTGAAAAGCGTCCGGAAATGCGCGCGGCGATCCTGATGCGCCAAATCAAGGAGCAGGATGTGCGCAAGGCCAAGGGCGGCCATACGCCGACCCTCAGCGCCTTCGGCTCGTTCGATGCGGATAGCGGCAACGCGCGCGACTTCGAGAACAGCTATACGGCCGGCATCATGGCGGAGATCAACATTTTTGACGGTGGGCGCACCCGCGCTGCGGTGCAAGCCGCGCAGGCGGAGCTGGCCGCCGCCCAGGCCGACGAAGCCAAGGCGCGGCTGAATCTGCGGCTCGATTTGCAGCAGGCGTTTCTCGGCTCGCAAGATGCCTGGGAGCGGCTGGAAGTCACCCGCAAGAGTTTGGAAACCGCGGAAGAAGCGCGCCGGATTGTCCAGGAGCAATACCAGCAGGGCGCGGCGGACATCGCCATTCTGCTGCAAACTCAAGTGGGCGTCACCGCCATGCAAACCCGTTACGCCGCCGCGCAGTACGACTATCTGACCGCCCTCTCGAATCTCCAGCGGGCCAAAGGCGACTTGGCCGGCGCGGCTCCCGCCGAATCCACTGCAACCCCCTAACCCATTTGGACGAACCACCGGAGGAACCCCATGAACGTAGCGTCAACTCTCAAGAAATATCTCAAACCCATCGTCGGAATCGTCGGCCTGGCCGTGGTGATTGCCTGGTCGGGCGGTTTCCTGGCCAAG
Source organism: uncultured Verrucomicrobiota bacterium (assembly GCA_964572295.1). GTDB lineage: Bacteria > Verrucomicrobiota > Kiritimatiellia > CAIQIC01 > Lenti-01 > CAZNGD01. Next base: position 63 of record CAZNGD010000378.1, on the reverse strand, counting down.
AAGGTCAAACCAACCAAATTAACAATCCAACCAAACCTAACATTACCAACGAATACCAAAACC
>CAZNGD010000377.1:0-1871 GCA_964572295.1 uncultured Verrucomicrobiota bacterium | reverse complement strand
CTTCCAGCGCCTCGTCAACCAGGGCATGATCCTCGGCGAAATGGAATACACCGGCTATCAGGATGCCGCCGGCGCGTGGGTGTCCGCCGAGTTGGCCAACGACAACAACACCGACCGCCGGACCCATGCCAAACTCACCGCCGTGACCGTGCCGGAAACCGATTTGCAGAAAAGGGGTGATGGCTTTGTCCTGCTGGCCCAGCCCGACATTCGCGTGCGGGCGCGCGCCTACAAGATGAGCAAGAGCCGCGGCAACGTCATCAACCCCGACGACATCGTCAAGGAATACGGCGCGGATTCGCTGCGCCTCTACGAAATGTTCATGGGCCCGCTCACGCAGGTCAAGCCGTGGAGCATGAAGGGCGTGGAAGGGGTCTCGCGATTCCTGAACCGCGTGTATCGGTTGTTCGTGGATGACGAAACCGGCGCGCCATCGCCCAAGCTCAGCGCTGCCGACCCCACCCGCGCGCAATGGCGCGCGCTCCATGCCGCCATCAAAAAGGTCAGTCACGACATCGAAAAAATGGAATACAACACCGCCATTTCCGCGATGATGATCTTCGTCAACGAAACGCAGGGCTGGCGCGAGCTGCCCCGCACGTTGCTGGGGCCGTTCCTGTTGATTTTGAGCCCCTTTGCGCCGCACCTGGCCGAAGAAATGTGGAGCCGCCTCGGCCACTCGGAATCGCTGGCCTACGAACCGTGGCCCGCGTGGGATGAGGACATTCTGCGCGAGGACGAAATCGAAGTGCCGGTGCAGGTCAACGGCAAGCTGCGCGGCCGGATTCGCGTGGCCGCCGCCGCCGCCGAAGCGGAGGTCATTGCCGCCGCGCTGGCCTGCCCCGAAGCGGCGTCTTTCCTGGCTGGCAAGGAAATCAAAAAGAAGATTTACGTCCCGCAGCGCATGGTCAATCTGGTGGTGGCCGGCTAGGCGGCGCGAACGAAGGAGCGGTCATGAGCGATATCTCCCGCGCATTGCAAAACAAGCTGAGCCGCAAGGGTCAGCTCAAGGAGCAGGCCGAGGAGCAGTTGGACCTGTTTTCCTCGCTCGCTGACCACACCCCCACGCCGCGCTTCATCACGCCGCCGCCCGCCAAGCCGCGCCCGGAACCGGAGATGATTTTGCCGGCGGCCACCGCCCCGGTGGATGTCTCGGCGGATGTCCGCGCGGTGTTGTCGGAGTCCGGCGCGCCACGCTCCAGCGAGTCGCCCCCCCCCAGCCGTGAGCCGCGACCGCCGCTGCGCACCGGCATTTATCATCGTCCGGCGCGCTTGGCGTTTTCGTTGCCGGAGCCGCCGCCGCCGCCGCCGCCGGGTAGTTCACCGTGGCAAAAAATCAAGGCGTGGTTGGCTGGCGCGGAATTGGACCGGCGGATGATCGCGCTGGTGGTGGTGCTGCTGACCTTGGCGGCCTTGATCGGTTTCTGGAGCGGCTGCCCCGGCCGGGCGCCGGAGCAGGCGGCCACGACCGAACCGGCCGCCGAGAAACCCGTGCCGCCGGAAACCGCCGCCACGGCCCAACCCGCCGCATCACCAGCCGCTACGCCGTCCGAACCCGCGTCGGCAGCGCCCGCTGCCGCCGCGCCCGCCCCGGTGGCCGCGCTCACTCCGGCCGATGCCGCCTGGGCCATCGCGGGCGCGGAAGCGTTCGCCAAGGATGGCGGCATCCTCATCCGCTACGCCGCGCCAATTTTTGTTTCGGCCGACAACATTTCAGTTGAAGGAATGCGGGCGCTGAAAGCCACCGCCGCCAAATTGCTGCGCCTCGAAAACGGCGCGCGGGTGCGGGTGACGGGCTACACGGATGATGTGCCGTTGAGCGCGCCCACCGCCAAGTTCAGGAGCAACGAGGACATCGCCGCCGCCCGCAC
>CAZNGD010000376.1:0-1891 GCA_964572295.1 uncultured Verrucomicrobiota bacterium | reverse complement strand
TATCCCGATGCGTTTGTGCCGCTGGCGGTGGATATCCGCGACGCGGCGGCGGTGCGCCGGATTTTTGAGGAGGCGGATGGCGTCGAGTTGGTGGTGCATGCGGCGGCGCAGCCCTCGCACGATTGGGCGGCGCGCGAGCCGTTCACCGATTTTGGGGTCAATGCCACCGGTACGCTTAATTTGCTGGAGGCCACGCGGCAATGCGCGCCGGCGGCGACGTTTGTGTTCACGTCCACCAACAAGGTGTATGGCGACACGCCCAACCGACTGCCGCTGGTGGAGCAGGCCACGCGCTGGGAGTGCGTGGCCGGAGCCTATGCGGCCAACGGGATTGATGAGACGATGAGCGTGGACCAGACGACGCATTCGCTGTTCGGCGCGTCGAAGCTGGCGGCGGATGTGTTGGTGCAGGAGTACGGGCATTACTTCGGCTTGCGGACGGGGGTGTTCCGCGGCGGCTGTCTGACGGGGCCGCGCCAGGCAGGCGCGGAGCTGCACGGGTTTCTCGCGTATTTGATGAAGTGCGCGGTGACGGGCCGCGAGTACCGCATGTTCGGCCACAAGGGCAAACAGGTGCGCGACATTCTCCATTGCGCGGATTTGGTGGCGGCGTTTGCCGCGTTCCACCGCGCGCCGCGGGCGGGCGCGGTGTACAACATGGGGGGCAGCCGCTACAGCCATTGCTCGCTGCTGGAAGCCGTGACGCTGTGCGAAGAGCTGACCGGGCGGCGCCTGCAGACGAGCTATGTGCCGACACCGCGCCGGGGCGACCACATCTGGTGGGTGAGCGATGTCTCCCGCTTTCAGGCGGATTATCCGGAGTGGCGCGTGACCCGGCACGTGCGCGATATTTTGACCGAATTGTTGGAACATCACCGCGGCCGCTGGACGCGGGGAGAGGGCGGGCCCGCGTGACGGATGCTACACCATTCATTTTTTACGATAGCCGCCTGCTGGTGCGCGCCGACACTTTGCAGCCCGCCGGCAAAGACGTGTTGGCGGAGCTGCTGACCACGCGCCAACTGGTGGCGACGTATCGCCTGCCGCCGCCGGGCCGCGAGGCCCACCTCGTGAGCGGCACGACGGACGACGCGCCGCCGGGCCATGAATGGGCGCTATTACGGACGCTGCTGGGCGCGGGGCTGCCCTACGCGATGGCGGCCTGCCGCGCATTGGGCATGCTGAATTGGCGCACAACCCACCAGCACTGTGTGCGCTGCGGCGGCGCGCTGGTGGAGCATCCGGTGGAGGTGGCGCGGCAGTGTCCCGCCTGCGCCCATGTGGACTATCCGGGGCCCACCCCGGCGGTGATTGTGCGCGTGGAAAAAGCGGGGCGGATTTTGCTGGCGCGGCACGTTCAGCGCATCCCGCATTTGTGGACGTGTTTGGCGGGCTACGTGGAGTTGGGCGAGTCGCTGGAAAATGCCGTGCGCCGCGAGGTGCACGAGGAGGTCGGCCTGGAGGTGGGCGACGTGCAATACGTGGCCAGCCAGCATTGGCCGTATCCGAACCAACTGATGGTGGGGTTTCGTGCGCAGTGGCGCGGCGGCGAGTTGAAGTTGCAGCCGGAAGAGCTGTCGGCGGCGCGCTGGTTTGATCCGGCCAACCTGCCGGATATCCCGCCCAAGGGAACAATGGCCTACCGGCTGATTTGCGAGACACCGGCCCTGACGACGGGATAGTTTAGTCTAGTCATAAACATAGATGAAAATGTCTTTTTGGATTATCCAGAGTTTATAAACTCTGGATGGGTCGGCAAAAATCGCCTTTTACATATGGGGAGAAAAATATACTTATTATATTGCGTGTTAACCCAAGTTCCGCAGTTGGAGGGTGCAATTCTCGAATTTACAGGGGTTTTTCACATTTAGGGGGTCATTTTCCGCACTAC
>CAZNGD010000375.1:0-1898 GCA_964572295.1 uncultured Verrucomicrobiota bacterium | reverse complement strand
ATCCCCACCAGTGAAAAACCGGGCTCCAGCGGTTCGATGCCCATCAGCCTGCGGGCGGGAGGGGGCTGTGGGCGGTTGGCGGGGCTTTCGGTTGCCGGGTGGGTGTGATAGTTTTCCACACTATGGAAAATATATTTCCACAGTGTGGAAAAACGTTGGGCATCGCCGATCTGTTGCCGCTGTTACGGGCGACGGGTGACGAGTTGGCCCGGCTGTATGTCCGGGCCGATGCGGTGCGCCGCGAGTATTGCGGCGAGGCCGTGCCCGTGCGCGCCATTCTGGAGTTCTCCAACCAGTGCGCCAACAACTGCTGCTATTGCGGGTTGCGGGCGGATAATCCGATGCCGACCCGCTACCGGATGGACCGCGCGGATATTTTGGCGGCGGTGGACCAGATTGCGGCATCGGGGGTGGCCGGGACCGTGGTCTTGCAGGCGGGTGAAACACCGGGCGCGTTCGATGACGAAATCAGCCGCCTGTTGCTGCGCATCAAGGCCGCGCATCCGGCGCTGGCCATTACCTTGTCGGTGGGCAATCGTCCCAAGGAAGTTTATGCGCGCTGGCGGGCGGCGGGGATGGATCGCTATTTGTTGCGGTTTGAAACGGCGGATGAGGAACTGTATGCCCGGCTGCATCCCCATGGCACGCTGGCCGAACGTTTGCAGTGCCTGCGCGATTTGCGCGAGGTGGGGGCGCAGGTCGGCAGCGGATTTATGATCGGCCTGCCGGGCGAAACCGTGGGGACGCTGGCCCGGAATATCCTGCTGTGCCAGGAATTCGATTTGGACATGATCGGGAGCGGGCCGTATATCCCGAATCCCGACACGCCGCTGGGCACAAAGCCCAATGCCTACGCCGCCGATCCGGAAATGTATTTCCGCGCGATTGCCGTTTTGCGGTTGGTGAATCCCACGGCGCACATTCCGGCCACCACGGCGTTTGACGCCGTGTTTCCCGATGGCCGGAATCTGGTTCTCCAGCGCGGCGCCAATGTGTTCATGCCGAATGCCACCCCGACGGCGTTGCGGCAGGATTATCAGCTTTATCCCGGCAAACCGAATGTGGATGACTCCGCCGCTTTGTTCGCCAGCCAGGCGGCGGCGCGGTTGCGCGCGTTGGGCCGTCCCGTGGCGCAAGGTCCCCGTCATTCTTTGAAACGCCCGCCGTCAGCCCCGGAATAAAACCGCCATCTCGCCCATGCCAGAATTGCCCGAAGTTGAAACCATCGTGCGCCACTTGCGCGCGGCCCGCGTGGAGGGACAGGGCATTCGGCGGGCGCGTGTGCTGTGGGCCAAAACCGTACTCCCGCACAGTCCCGGCCGTTTTGAACGGCAAATCCGCGGCGGCCAGATTGCGGCGATTTCGCGGCGGGCCAAATATATTATTGTGACGTTGGCGGATGGCCGCGCGTTGGTGATTCATCTGCGCATGACCGGGCACTTGGATATTTTGCCGCCCCAGGCGCCGTGCCGCCGCCTCGACCGGCTGGTGTTGTATTTGACCGATGGCCGACAGTTGCATTTTGCCGATGCGCGGAAGTTCGGGCGGGTCTGTCTCACGAACCAACCGGACCAACTTGCCGGAAAGTTGGGGCCGGAACCGCTCTTGTTGAGCCTGGCTGAATTCCGCCGGCGGCTGCATGGCCGCGCGCAACAACTCAAGCCGCTACTGCTGAATCAACAGTTCATCGCCGGGATCGGCAATATCTACGCGGATGAAGCCTTGTGGCAGGCGCGGCTGCATCCGCGCCGCCGGGCGGATTCCTTGGCGGCGCAAGCCGTCGCCGATTTGTATCACGCGATTCGCGCGGCGCTGCGCAAGGGCATTCGCAATCTTGGCACGACGCTGGGGGGCGGCTCCACCCATTTTGTTTTGCCCCAAGGGGAGCGCGGGCGCAA
>CAZNGD010000374.1:0-1898 GCA_964572295.1 uncultured Verrucomicrobiota bacterium | reverse complement strand
GGAGTGACTGGAGTTGACGTGTGCTCTTCCGATCTGCCAACCCTTTGAAAACCGATTCCCACGCGTGGTGCGCATCCGCGCCATACAGTTGGTGAATGTGCAGATTCAGCCGCGCCTGCGTCACAAACGCCCGCAGAAACTCGCCCAGCAGGCTCAACTCGAAATCGAGGATTTTCTTTTTCTTGTTGGCCATCTGCAGCACCAGATACGGGCGACCGCCCAAATCCAGCGCCACGCGGCTGAGGGTTTCATCCATGGGCATCAGGCTGAAGCCGTAGCGTTCGATGCTCTTGCGCTCGCCCAAGGCCTGATTCAGCGCATCGCCGAGCGCCAGACCCACATCTTCCACGGTGTGGTGGTGGTCCACGTCCAAATCGCCTTTGGCCCGCAATTGGAGGTCCAGCAGCGAATGTTTGGCGAACAGCTCCAGCATGTGATTGAAAAACGGCAGGCCGGTTTCAATCTGATAGTCGCCATGGCCGTCCACATTCAATTCCACGCGGATTTGCGTTTCCCGTGTGTTGCGCTCAATGATGGCTTTGCGTGTCTTCATGATTCCGCACGATACCCATCCCTCCCGCTCCGCGCAACGGATTTCAACGCCCCGCCCCCGCGCCCGGCTAGGTTTGGCAGCGGATTTTCGCAAAGCCGCGCTTGCCGCTACGGATCACCAAGCCATCGGCCGGCTCGATTTCCAGGCGGAAGTCGCTCACCTTGTCGTTGCCCAGCTTCACGGCGCCAGCCTGCACCAGGCGGCGCGCTTCGCTGGTGCTGGGGGCCAAACCGGCCTTCACCAGCACGTGCAGAATTCCGATTTTTCCCGCGGGCAGCACGACTTCGGGGATATCTGCGGGCAATTCATGTTGGGCAAACACCCGCGCAAATTCCGCGCTGGCTGCGGCTCCGGCGGCTTCGCCATGAAAGCGGGCCACGATGCGCCGGGCCAGTTCATCCTTGACCTCGCGCGGATGCCGCGTGCCTTGGGCCACCGCCGTGCGCAACGCCGCGATTTCATCTTCCGGCAGGCAAAGCACCAACGAAAAATAGCGCCACATGAGGTCATCGCTCACACTCATGGTTTTGCCGAAAATATCCTTGGGCGAATCGTTCACGGCAATATAGTTGCCGAGGCTCTTGCTCATCTTGTTGACGCCATCCAAGCCTTCCAGCAGCGGCATGGTCATGACGATCTGCGGCTCCTGGCCGTGGGCCTTTTGGATTTCGCGCCCCAGCAGCAGGTTGAAGAGCTGGTCGGTGCCGCCCAGTTCCACATCGGCCTGCACCATCACGGAGTCATAGGCCTGCACCAGCGGATACAGGAATTCCACCAGCGAGATGGGCTGGTTGGCGGCATGGCGCTTGGCGAAGTCGTCGCGCGCCAGCAATTGCGCCACGGTCACGTGGGCGCTCAACCGGATCACCTGCTCAAAGCCCATCGGGCCAAACCATTCCGAGTTGAACCGCACTTCCGTGCGCGCCGGGTCGAGGATTTTGAACACCTGCTCCTGATAGCTTTTGGCGTTGGCCATCACCTGCTCCTTGGAAAGCTGCGGGCGCGTGGCCGACTTGCCGGAAGGATCGCCGATCATGCCGGTGAAGTCGCCAATGATAAACACCACCGTGTGGCCGCAATCCTGGAATTCGCGCAGTTTGTTCAGCGCGACGCAATGCCCCAAATGAAGGTCCGGCGCGGAAGGGTCCGCGCCCAACTTCACGCGCAGCGGCCGGTTTGCCGCGCGCGCCTTGGCCAGCCGGGTTTTGAGTTCCTCCGCGCCATGCAGGTCCACCCGCCGCGCGGTGATTGTCGCAAACTGTTGTTCCAATGTTGGCATGGCATTACTCAACGTCCACATTCCAGCCGTGGGTGTCGGGCAGCTCGCCGTACTGGATTCCCTGCA
>CAZNGD010000373.1:0-1918 GCA_964572295.1 uncultured Verrucomicrobiota bacterium | reverse complement strand
GCCGCGTTCGATACCCGGTTTGCCGGCGAGGTCAAGGACCTGATTCTGGATGACTTCATCCCCAGGAAGGAACAGCGCCGCATGGACCCCTTCTGCCACTACGGCGTTGCCGCCGGCAAAATGGCCATGGCCGACTCCGGCCTCGATATGTCCCGCGAAGACCCCACCCGCATCGGCGTCATCGCCGCGTCCGGCGTCGGTGGCCTCCAGATTTTGCAGGCCCAGATGGATGTGCTGCGCAGCCGCGGCCCCAGCCGTTTTTCGCCGTTCATGATCCCGCAGATGATCACCAACATCCTGCCCGGCCTCATCTCCATCAATCACGGGCTCAAAGGCCCCAACTTTGCGGTCGTCACCGCCTGCGCATCCGGCACGCATTGTCTCGGCTCGGCGCTCAACCTGATCCGCTCCGGCGCGGCCGATGCCTTCATCGCCGGCGGCGCGGAAGGCGCCATTTGCGAACTCGGCGTGGGCGGCTTCAATGCCATGCGCGCCCTCAGCACCCGTAACGACAGCCCCACCACCGCCAGCCGCCCGTTCGACAAGGACCGCGACGGCTTCGTCATGGCCGAGGGCGCCGGCATGCTGGTGATTGAGGAATACGAGCACGCCAAGGCCCGCGGCGCCAAGATGTATTGCGAGCTGGCCGGCTTCGGCTGCACCGGCGACGCCTTCCACATCACCGCCCCCGATGAAAGCGCCTCCGGCCCCTCCCGTGGCATGATGCTCGCCATGCAGGATGCCGGTGTGACCCCCGCCGCGATTGACTACATCAACGCCCACGGCACCAGCACCGAACTCAACGATGCCGGCGAAACCAAAGCCATCAAGATCGCGTTGGGCGAAGCCGACGCGCGCCGCACCGCCATCAGCTCCACCAAGAGCATGACCGGCCACCTGCTCGGCGCCGCCGGCGGCGTGGAATCGGTGGTCTGCTGCCTGGCCATCCGCGACAGCGTTCTGCCCCCCACCATCAACTACACCACCCCCGATCCCGCCTGCGACCTCGACTACGTTCCCAACGAAGCCCGTCCCGGCAAAATCCGCGCGTGCCTCAACAACTCGCTCGGCTTCGGCGGCCACAACGCCACCCTCTGCTTCAAAGCCATCTAGGCGGCCCCGCCTGCCCACTGCCCCGGCGCGCCCACGCGCGCCGCGGCTGCGCTTACTCGGCACGCGGAAGCATCCACCGGGTTCAAACCCCTTTGCGGCAAGGGGCGTTCAACAGTCATTATGTCTCGCGGATCAAAGCCAATGCAACGCTCGGAACCACGGGCGGTTTTCGCCCGAATCCGTCCCTGTCGGCCTCAATGCCTCCAGTGGCTTATGGATGCGCTGTAATGAACCCTGAAATCTCCTGACCGAATCGCCCCGCTCATATTTTCCAATGTTCTGCTTTCATCATTTCCAGAAAGTTGAGGCATTGGATGTTTTCGGCAAGACACACGTCGGGAATGTACGTCCGGTTCTTTCGTTTCCCGCTGGTTTTGGCCTTGGTGTCAGTCTCTTCCGTCACGACCACCCCGTTTTGTGCGCGGGCCAGAGCGATTACATACGGATCGGCCTGTTTTGTCCCACGAGAACATAGGCCCCGGGCTCTGCGGGCATCTGACTGAGAACCTGACTCAACTCTGGCATGGCGGGTGTTCGCTGGGTGGTGTTGTCTGAATGGTGGTGGGGGATGGATTGGAACTGGAGCTTGCCCGCCTCAGGCAGGAACTCATAGAGGGCAGATTTCTCGCCTATGGCGAGCTCGCCTCCGGCGAGACAGTCTGCGCGTATTCTGTGCTGAAAAGGCTGTGAGCTGTGGTTCCGAAGATTTGACTCGATTCTGTCATGGCGGTTGTTGGGCGGTTTTTTGGGGAATGGTGGTGGGGGATGGATTCGAACCATCGAACTCATAGAGGGCAGATTTACA
>CAZNGD010000372.1:0-1921 GCA_964572295.1 uncultured Verrucomicrobiota bacterium | reverse complement strand
TCGTATAGTCCCGCCCCCGAATACCCACCGCATGAAACCCGCCCCGCCCATTCGCAACGTCGCCATCATCGCCCACGTGGACCACGGCAAAACCACGCTGGTGGATGCCATCCTGCGCCAACTCCACGTGGCCGAGGGCGACGATGCCGCGCAGCCGTGCATCCTCGACAACAACGCGCTGGAGCGCGAGCGCGGCATCACCATCCTGGCCAAAAATGTGGCCGTGCGCCACGCCGGGGTGAAGATCAACCTCATCGACACCCCCGGCCACGCGGACTTTGGCGGGCAGGTGGAGCGCGTGCTGAATCTCGCCGATGGCGTGCTCCTGCTGGTGGATGCCGCCGAAGGCCCCATGCCGCAAACCCGCTTTGTGCTGGCGAAGGCGTTGCAGCTCAACCTCAAACCCATCGTGGTGCTGAACAAGATGGATAAACCGGCGGCGCGCCACCTGGCCACGCTCGATGCCATCTTCGATCTGTTCGTTGAGCTGGGCGCCACCCACGACCAACTCGACTTCCCCGTGCTCTACGCCGTCGGCCGCGACGGCTGGGCCGTGCGCGATCTCGCCCACGACCCGCGCACCTCCATCGTCCCGCTGCTCGAGGCCATCCTCACCCACATCCCCGCGCCGACCATCGTGGATGGCCCGGTGCAGATGCAAATCACCACGCTCGACTATTCGGATTACACCGGGCGCATCGGCATTGGGCGCGTCCGGCGCGGCACGTTGGAGCTGAACCAGCCGCTGGCCCTCGTGAAGCAGGACCGCCGCGTCCGCCCCGGCCAACCCCGCGCGCTCTACGTCTTTGAAGGCCTCGGCCAAACCGCCGTCACCGCCGTGCCCTGCGGCGACATTGGCGCCGTCCACGGCGTGGACGATGTGGACATCGGCGACACCCTCACCCCCGTGGACTATCCCGAACCCCTGCCCCCGCTCGCGCTCGATGCCCCCACCATCGCCATGCAGTTTCGCATCAACGACTCCCCCGGCTTCGGCTCCTCCGGCACCTACCTCACCTCCCGCCACATCCGCGAACGCCTCTACCGCGAAACCCAGCGCGATGTCGCCCTCTCCTTCGAGGAAGTCGGCGAAGGCGCCTTCCAGGTCAGCGGGCGCGGCGTACTCCACCTGGCCATCCTCATTGAAACCATGCGCCGCGAAGGCTACGAACTCACCATCTCCCGCCCGCGCGTCATCGTCAAAACCATCCACGGCGTGCGCCACGAACCCGTCGAAATCCTCGTGGTGGACACCCCCGAAGCCACCACCGGGCCCGTCATTGAACACGTCGGCAAACGCCAAGGCCAAATGCAGCGCATGCACACCGCCGGCGGCCGCGCCTTCCTGGAATTTGTGGTCCCCACCCGCGGCCTCATCGGCCTGCGCAGCAAGCTCCTCACCGTCAGCCGCGGCGAAGCCATCATCAGCCACCGCTTCCTCCGCTACGACCCCATGCGCGACGACATCCCCCAGCGCCTCAACGGCGCCCTCATCAGCATGGACCAGGGCCGCGCCAACCTCTACGCCCTCGACGCCCTGCAAGACCGCGGCCTCTTCTTCGTGGCCCCCGGCGACCCCTGCTACGAAGGCCAAATCGTCGGCGAACACGCCAAAGACTCCGACCTCGTCGTCAACATCCAGCGCGCCAAAAAACTCACCAACATCCGCGCCGCCGGCGCCGACCGCAAACTCGTCGCCGCCCCCCCCGTCCGCCTCTCCCTCGAAGAAGCCCTCGAATACATCAACCACGACGAACTCGTCGAAGCCACCCCCGCCGCCATCCGGCTGCGCAAATACTTTTTGACCGAAGTCGAACGCAAACGCAATCGGAACCACGACTGGACCCAAGCCGGCTAAAAAAAGGGCTGTTCAATCAGATCGGAAGAGCACACGTCTGAACTCCAGTCACTCCGCGAAATC
>CAZNGD010000371.1:0-1925 GCA_964572295.1 uncultured Verrucomicrobiota bacterium | reverse complement strand
TCCACCGTCTGGCTCGCGCGCCAGCTATCCCTCGACCGCGTGGTCGCCATCAAAGTGCTTTCCCCCGCCCTGCTGGCCGATGAAACCGCGCGCGCGCAATTCCAAAAGGAGGCGCGCGCCGCCGCCAAACTCTCGCATCCGGCCATCGTCGGCATCGTGGACTTTGGCGAGCACGACGGCGCGCTGTTCTACATCATGGAATACGTGGACGGCACGAATCTGGCGCAGTGGGTCGCGCACCATCAACGCATGGCCCACGGCCAGGCGCTCAAACTCGTCAACATTATCGCCGGCGCCCTTGAAGCCGCCTGGCGCGAGACCGGCCTGATCCACTGCGACATCAAACCCGGCAACATTCTGCTCGGCGCGGATGGCGCCGTCAAAATCACCGACCTCGGCCTCGCCCGCATTGCCGGCGTGGCCGCCACCCGCGCCGCCAGCGAAATCATCGAAGGCACCCCCACCTACATCGCCCCCGAACAAATCGAAGGCCGCGAACCCGACTGCCGCAGCGACATCTATTCGCTCGGCCTCACCCTCTACCACATCCTCACCGGCAAGCCCCCCTTCGAGGGCCGCTCGCTCAACGAAGTCATCGAGGCCCAGCAAAACGATTACCTGCCCGATCCGTGCGACCTGCTCCCCCACCTCCCCGTCGCCTACGGCTGGCTGCTCGCCAAAATGACCGCCAAAGACCCCGCCAAACGCCATGCGTCCTGGACCGATGTGCTGAAGGATATCCGCCAAATCCAAGGCGGCAAATCCCCCCTGCCGCCATATCCCGGCGAGGATGAAAGCACCATTCTGCTCAACCCGCGCCACCGGCCCGGCAACCGCGCCCACACCATCAACCTCAGCGCCGCCGCGCAAAAAACCATTACGCTCTCCGTGCCCGACACCCTGCTGCGCCAGCAAAAACGCGGCGCCGCCTACAGCGCCTCCGGTTCCTCCTCCGGCGGCGGTTGCCGGCGCGGATTCTTCTTCCTGATTTTCTGCGGCCTCATCGGCGCCGCCATTTGGTTCTTCGGTTTCCACGGTCACCCGGAACGCGTCGCGCTGTTGAAAGGGCTCTTCACCGGCGACCGCCCAACCCCCGCCGCCGAAAAACCCAACATCCAAGTCGGCGGCAGCGTCCAGCCCGCCGCCGTCACCGCCACCGTCGCCGATGACCCCGCCACCGCCGCCCCCCTGCCCGCCGCGCTCGCCCCCGAACCCGCGCCACTCTCCGCCAGCGCGGGCACCGTCACCCCCGGCGCGTGGAATCATCCCGGATTCATCCAAGCCGCCAACCTGTTCAACGACACCCTCGCCGCCTACCAAACCGCCCTACGCACCCCCGACCCGCAAAACCCGGCGCTCGTCAGCCTCATCGCCGACGCCCAATACGCCGCCCTCCTCTTTGAAACCATCCGCCCGCAAGCCCCCGCCAGCGTCCCCGTCCGCCAATACGCCAACCAATGCTACCAACTCGTCAACGACCTCCGCCGCGCCCGCCTCACCCCGGACGACAAACGAAATCTCTACGCCCTCGCCCCCAAAAAGCGACACCCCACCCTCGCCCCCCACCCCACCCCCACCCCTGACCCCGGCGACACCTTCGCCCCCCGGCACATGCAATTCGGCTACGCCTGGGACACCCTCCCCGCCCCCGTGGACCGCCCCGAAACCGCCGAATTCGTCTTCCTGCTCTCCACCGTCGCCGAAGCCTCCCCCGACACCCGCGCCCAGCTTGGCCTCTTCATCCACGGCCCCCTCAACTGGCTCATGCCCGCCGCCGATGCCATCCGCGCCATCGGCGGCCCAAGCGACATCCAGCGCGTCCCCATCGAAGGCGCCCCCTTCCCCTACGGCGGCTGCTTCCTGCGCGCCTATCCCGCCGGCCGCTACGGCATGCCCGGCCCCGGCCAGCCCCCGTACCCCACCCT
>CAZNGD010000370.1:0-1929 GCA_964572295.1 uncultured Verrucomicrobiota bacterium | reverse complement strand
AAAAATGGCCAGTGGTTTATGCGTGCGGATGGTGCCGGGTTGGGCCGTGGCGCGCATTTCCATCACCAGCGAAAACTCTTCATAGGGCGTGTTGAATTCGGCGTCGCTAAACTTGGTCAGGGTGAAGGTGTCGAGCGGGACGGCTTCGCCGACCCGGCACCATTTCACCACAAGGTCCTTGCTTTGGCCGGCGACCGGCTTGGTGCGCACCTTGTACACCGTGCTGGTGCCTTGCAGTTTTTCGCGGCTGCGCCGGAACCACTCGCGTTCAAACCAGTTGTCGGGTTGCAGGTGCTGGAGGAAGGAGCGGCCATGCTGCGTGACATACAGGTCCGCGCCGTCCGGCAGCACGTAATGTTCGTAATGCACGCCGAGCAGGGTTTTGCTCTTGGGGGCAGCCGGCATGGCGGGGGAAGATGGCGGAGGGGATGTCACAACGGGCCGCGCGCGATGAGGGGCAAACAACGGCAAAGCGGCACGGACACGTGACGATTACGGGGCCGCGGCCGGCACGGCCATTTGAATAAACGAGCCTTCCGGGCCAATGGTTTGCCACACGATGTTGCCGCCGGCCGTCCGGGGATAGGAATCTTCAAATTCGTTGTTGGTGAGCTGGACGGCGATGTTGTCGCTGAGGTCGAAGGCCATGATTTCGGAGTCCCAGTTGTCCACGTAGCTCATCCAGGTGATCACCCCATTGCGGATTTGCGGCGCGAGGTCGTCCCACGTGTTGCTGGTGAGTTTGATGGTGCGGCGGCCATTGAAGTAATAAATCTCCATGTCGGTGTCGTCGTAGGCCTGCCAAACCACCTGACCCTCCCAGATGGAGGGGGCGGTGTTGTCTTCCGTGCGTTCACTGAGTTTGCGCAGGGACCCATCGGCCCAATAAAAGATTTCGGCGGTGATGGTGGGGTAGCCCACCCAGGCGATGCGGCCGTCCCACACCACGGGGGAGGTGTCATCGAACGAGTTATTGGTGATTTGCTCCAGTTGGCCGGTGTCAAAACGATAGCGGAAGATTTCGTAATCGTTGCCATCCCAGCCTTGAAAAACCAATTCATTGCCGTGCAGATCGGGATGCAGGACGTAGTAATAATTGGTGGTCAGTTGCAGCAAGTTGGTTGCGGCGGCGGGCCAGGCCACCATTTCATAGCCGTAGGGCCAGCCGCGCGCGCATTGGAATGCGACGCCCGCATCCGAAACCACCGGCGCGCAAAAATGGCGGTTGCCGGGAGTGAGGCGCTCCACTTGGCCGCGCGCCGTATTGTAATAGGCGATGTCCGCCGCTTGGCCGGAATCGCGCCACATCTGGCGTTGCACGTTTTCGCTGATTTCGTTGGTGGCGGAGATATCCGGTTTTTGCGGCTCGGGCGCAGCCTCCATCCCGGCTTCGGCCGCCAACGCGGAGACCGGCGCGGGTTTGGGCGGATCGAAGAGCGTGGGATACTCCGTCTCCATCTGCTTCATTTCGTCGGTCTTGTCGGGAATGCTCAACGTGAACGGGAGCCCCAGGTCGGTGCCGTGTTTGAACCAAGCCAAAAAGGCCACGGCATTGCCGCTGACCACCGGCTGTTCGCAACGCCCGGCGAGGCGGGTATCCATGGCCGTCAGATTCCTGGTCTGGCCGCCCTGCCAAATCACGATATCGGAGCGGCGGGTATTCGGCGTGGCCGAAAGAACATCGTCCCGCACATGCAGCGGGGTGTCGCCATCGTGCCGGGAATAGGTTTGCCAGGCCACCAAGCCGGTATCGCTAATCACCGGGGTGCGCGCGTTTCCTGTTTCGTCCGAGAGGGAGCTGACGGTGAATTCACGCGCCGGGGCCGCGACCGCCAACAGCAGCAGGCCGATTAAAGCGATAGCGGCCTTGCGGTGGAAAATGGCGGAGAAAAAGTGGCTCATGAAAATTAGAGGGGTGCGGCGGGGGAG
>CAZNGD010000369.1:0-1951 GCA_964572295.1 uncultured Verrucomicrobiota bacterium | reverse complement strand
TCAGCACGGCCAGCTTCGCGCCGGACGGGAAACAGTTGTTGGTGGATTGCCCCATGTTGACATGGTCATTCGGGTGTACGCGGGCGGGTGTGCCGCCCTGGCTGGCGAGGGCTTCGTTGGCAAGGTGGGCAATGACCTCGTTGAGGTTCATGTGCGACGAGGTGCCCGAGCCCGCTTGAAAGAGGTCCACCGGAAACTCGCGGTCGTGCGCGCCGGTGAGGATGGCGCGGCAGGCGGCGATGATGGCCTGCGCCTGGGGTTCCGGCAACAGGCCCAGCGCGGCATTGGCTTTGGCGGCGGCCAGTTTGAGCAGCGCCATGCCGTGGATGATTTCCAGCGGCAGGGGGGCGCCGGACAGTTGGAAGTTTTCGAGGGCGCGGGAGGTATGCGCGCCGTAGCGCGCGGCGGCCGGAACTTCTCGCGGGCCGAGGGAATCGTGCTCAAGGCGGGTGGGCGTGCTCATGGGTCAAACATAGCGAAAGCGGCCACGGAGTGACAATCCGTTCTTTTCCCGGCGCGGCGAAACGCGGTAGCATGGGCGGCCATGTGGAAAAAGCGGCATATCGTGTATTACGTTTCCGCGCACGGCTACGGCCACGGGGTGCGCGCCGGCGATTTGCTCGGCGGCCTGCTGGCCGTGGCGCCGGAATTGCGCCTGACGGTGGTGAGCGATTTGCCGGAGGAGTTTTTTCGGAGCCGCCTGCCTGCGGCCGCTGGGCGGGTGACGTTTGCGGCGGGGGCTTTCGATGTCGGCATGGTGCAGCGCGATTCCATCCGGGTGGATGTGGCGGCCACCTTGGCGCAGGCCGAGCGCCTGCTGGCCCGGCACGATGAATGGGTGGCGCAGGAAGTGGCGCGGCTGCGGGAATGCGCCGCCGATCTCGTGGTGGCGGATATTCCGGGCATCCCGCTGGCGGCGGCGGCGCAAGCGGGCGTGCCGGGGGTGGCCGTGGGCAACTTTTCGTGGGATTGGATTTACGCGCCGTTTGCCGCGCAAAATCCACGGTGGACACCCATCATTCAGATGTTTGCCGACGACTACCGGCACGCGCGGTTGCTGCTGAAGTTGCCCTTCTCGCCCGCCATGGAAATCTTTCCCCGCCAGCAAGCGGTGCCGCTGTTGGCGCAGCCCGGCCGCAACCGGCGCGAAGAACTGGCCGCCGCCACGGGGGCCGCGCCGGACAAAAAATGGGCGCTGCTTTCCTTTACCACGCTGGGGTGGGATGGGGCGGCCTTGCGGGCGGTGGGGCAGTTGACGGATTACGAGTTTTTCACGGTCAAGCCGCTGGCGTGGGCCGGGCAACCGAACCTGCACGCAGTGGACCGGCGTTCCTGCTGTTTTTCCGATGTGTTGGCCAGCGTGGATTTCGTCATCACCAAACCGGGCTACGGCATTTTGAGCGACTGCGTGGCCAACCGCAAACCCATCATCTATGCCGAGCGCGAAGATTTCATTGAATATCCGCTGCTGGTGAACGAGCTGCGGCGCTACCTGGCCCAGGTGCACATTCCCGCGGCGGATTTGTATGCGGGGCGGCTGGCGGCGGCGCTGCGCGCGGCGGAAACCGCGCCGCCCCCGGCGGAGACGCTGGCATTTGGCGGCGCGCGCCAAGCGGCGGAAATACTGCTGGCGGTGCGCTGACGCGCGCGGCGTGCGCGTTACGGGGCGACGGCGTCGCTCGTGATTTCCTGAATCTGCGTGGGCACCAGAACCGGCGCGGCCGCGCCTTGTATCCAGTATTGACGGCCTTCCAGCCGCACGGACTTGTTTTGCAGGCTGCGGAACTTCGTGGCCTGGCCATAGACGTGGCACAGAATGACCCAGCGGTTGTCGCGCCATTGCACCACGCGGTAGCGCGTGGGCGCTTCGTTGATGAGCGGCGCGGCACGCAGCTCGCCGGTGATTTCCGTCATGGCGCCCTGGCCAGCCAGCGGCACCAGCTTGAGATCG
>CAZNGD010000368.1:0-1962 GCA_964572295.1 uncultured Verrucomicrobiota bacterium | reverse complement strand
CGCCGTGAATCGTCATCGGCGCGGTGCCCTGCGGGGTCAGCTCCACCTGGGCGCCCATCAATTCCAGCGGCTCCTTGATGCGCCGCATGGGCCGCCCATTCAGCGAGGCATCGCCCGTCAGCGTGACGGTGATTGGCGAGCCCGCGCAGAGCCCCGCCAGCAACCGCATCCCGGTGCCGGAGTTGCCCACATCCAGCGGCCCCACGGGCTCGATCATTTTGCCCCCCGTGCCCTGAATCACCAGGACCCCCTCTTCATCCACCCACGAGCGCGCCCCGAAGGACTCCATCGCCTTGAGGGTGCTCAGGCAATCTTCCGCCTGCAAAAATCCGCGAATTTCCGACGTGCCCGCCGAGATGCCCGCCAGCAGCGCCGTCCGGTGCGAAATGCTTTTATCGCCCGGCACCCGCACCACGCCGCCGTCGAAGCCGCCGGGATAAACGATTTTGGTTTGTTTCTGAATGGCCATGTTCTGTTATGGGGTTATCTGTTGCGTTCAATCCGCGCGGCTTACCGGCCGCGCCCCTGTACAAGTTCGGCGCGGGCCACGCGCGCCCGCTCCAAAAAAGCCGCCACGTCGCCCAAGCGACCGGCTTGGAGATCATCATATACCTGCTCGACCTCGGTTTTGAAAGCCCGCAATTCCTCGGCCACCGCTGCGGCATTGGTCAGCAGGATGTCGTGCCACATTTCGATGGAGCCCGCCGCCAGGCGGGTGGCATCATCAAACCCCGTGCCGCAGAACGCGCCCACCCGCGCCGCGTCGTGACGGCCGATGGCCTTGGCCAGCGCGGCCGCCGCCACATGCGGCAGGTGGCTGGTCCGCGCCAGCAGCCGGTCGTGTTCATCCGGCTCCATCCGGCACGTCCGCGCCCCCGCCGCCTGCCACAGCGCCGCCACGCGCGCCACCGCCGACTCCGGCGCATCCGCCGGGCCGCACAGCACCGTCAGCGCCTGCGCATACAAATCCGCCGCCGCCGCCGGCAAGCCCTGCCTCTCCGAACCCGCGATGGGATGCCCGCCCACAAACGCCCCCGGCGGCAAAATGCCCGCCATTTGCCGGCAAATCCAGCCCTTGGTACTCCCCACATCCGTCACCAGCATCCCCGGCTGCAGCAGCGGCGCCAGCTCGCCGGCAAACTCCACGCACGCGCGAATCGGCACACACAGCACAATCAGCGTCGCGCCCTCGATGGCCGCATCGGGATCGGCAAACGCCGCATCCAGAATGCCCCGCGCCACGGCCTCGCGCCGCGTTTCCTCGCGCCGTGCGTAAGCCACCAGCCGCCCCGCATAGCCCCGCTTGCGCAGCGCCATCGCCAGCGAAGCCCCCATCAGCCCCAGCCCCACAATCGAAATGCCCGCTTCCTGCGTCATGCGCCCCTGATCCCCTAATGCAAATTACGCCCCACGGCCCGCGCCACCAGCTCCAGCGCCCCCAGCAGCTCCTTGAACCGTTTGGGCGTCAACGACTGCGCCCCATCCGACACCGCCTGTGCCGGGTCCGGGTGCACCTCAATCATCAACCCATCCGCCCCCGCCGCCACCGCCGCCTTGGCCATCGGCGCCACCAAATCCCACTGCCCCACCCCGTGGCTGGGGTCCACCACCACCGGCAGATGGCTCTCGCGCTTCAGCACCGGCACCGCGCTCAGATCCAGCGTGTTGCGCGTGAACTTCTCGAACGTCCGGATGCCCCGCTCGCACAGGATCACGTCCTGGTTGCCTTCGCTCATCACGTAGTCCGCGCTCATCAGCAGCTCTTCGAGCGTGCTGGCCAGGCCGCGCTTGAGCATCACCGGCTTCGCGCAGCGGCCCACCGCCTTGAGC
The DNA here is from genome assembly GCA_964572295.1 of uncultured Verrucomicrobiota bacterium. Classification (GTDB taxonomy): domain Bacteria; phylum Verrucomicrobiota; class Kiritimatiellia; order CAIQIC01; family Lenti-01; genus CAZNGD01. The sequence continues at coordinate 132 of CAZNGD010000368.1, read as the reverse complement.
AGGTTGAAATTCTGCATGTTGCGCGCGCCCACCTGGATGACGTCCGCGAATTCGGCCACCATTTCGACGTCGCGCGTGTCCATCACCTCGGTGACGACCGGCAGGCCGACCACGGAACGCTCTTCGGCCAGG
>CAZNGD010000367.1:0-1973 GCA_964572295.1 uncultured Verrucomicrobiota bacterium | reverse complement strand
AGCGAGAGCATGGCGCAGCCGCCGAAGAAGGCGAAGCAGGTCATGATGCCGAACCACACCGTATAGTTGCCGGGGAGGGAGACGTCGAGCATCAGGCCGGTGATGAACAGGCCGATGGCCGCGCCGTAGTATTGGAAGGAGTCAATGACCCCCGAAGCAAAGCCCGCCATCTTTTTGCCACCGATATCCACGGGGGCGGCGGCGCCGACAATGGAATGGGTGGAGTTGGCCGTGATGGCAATGAGGACGAGGAAGAGGCAGCCCAGAAGAATGCCGCCCGCAGTGGGGCCGATGATGCCCAGCGCCATGACGAGGGTGGCGGAGGCAATGACGAGAGCTTCGCCGTAGTACAGCACCATGGCGACCGGGTAGCGATTGCCACGGAAGAAGCGGTCGGATGCCCAGCCGGAAAGGACGGAGCCGCAGACGGCGACGATGGGCACCAGCACCAGCGTGAAGGAGGCGATGGCGGGAAGATTGGTCTTCATGTTGAAGCCGAGGACATCTTCAAAGTAGAGCGGCGAAAGTTGGTCGGCGGCGTGCCGGACCGCGCCGGTGCAGCCGTAAGCCACCGCATAGAACCAGACGAGGGGGTTGGCGAAGACAAACTTGAAGGATTCCAGCACCGGCACGGTGGTGCCGGCGGAGTTGTCCACGTCGTCCTTGATGGTGCCGGGGAAGCCGGCATCGTCCGGGGATTCGGCGGAAACGAAGTAGAACCAGATGGCGACCAGGCCGAGGAAGATGGGCGGCAGGGTGAAGAGGCTGCGCCAGTGGCCGGGGCCGACCACCAAGGCCAGGAAGCTGAATCCGGCCAGAATCCAGGGCGCGAGCATGGAGATCATGGCTTGGCCGGATTGGATCATGAAGCCGAAGATGCCGGCAAACAGTCCGCGTTCCTCCTTGTTGAACCAGGCGGCATTGATTTTCACCATGCCGGGGGTGCCTGCGGCTTGAATGTAGCCGTTAATCATCCACATGGCGGCAAACGCCGCGAAGGAGGATGTCCACGGGGAGAACCCAATGACAAGGTTGATGAGAATGGAACCGACCGCGCCAATCAGCATGGAGGCGCGCCCGCCGATGCGGTCGCAGAACAGGCCGTTGAACAGTTGGCCGGTGCCGTAGGCGATGGAAAACCAGGCGGCCAGGTTGGCGATGTCGCCGGTGGACCAACCGAATTCGGCGCGCATTCCGGCGCCGGCGAAACGGAAGTTGTAGCGGCACATGTAAAACATGGCGTAGAGCAACCCGACGGTGAACCAGTTGAGGCCGCGGCGGGTTTTGAAGCCCACGGGATGTTGGCGCTGGTCTTGCCATTCTTGGTTGACGGGACTGGCGGATCTCATTGGCGTACTCCTCGGTAGTGGATGGCAGGCGGCTGGGTGGGTTCAACATCTGACCCGCGCGCCGGGGGAGCCGGGGCGCGTTGGGGATCCTCGAACCAGACCCGGTTATTTCTAAAATCCAGGGTGACCGCCCATTGGCTCAGGACTCCGAGGCCAAGGCGGGCGGGGAAGGCTTCCGGCAAATCCAATTCATGGTGGGTGTGGGCCTCGACCTCCGCGACCCAGTCGCCCAGTTGCAGCGCGCCGGTGAGGGCCTGTTCGCCGGGGAGGGAGAGCGCGAAGTCGCCCGCGGTATCCAGCACCAGCGTGAGGGGTTGGCTGGCAAAGGTGGCCGCGACCGCCGGACGGCCGCGCCAGTCACGCAACGGCAGGCTGGCCACCACATTGGGGCCTGCCGGTTGATAAACGCGAGTTGCTGAAAAGGAAACCGCGCGCGCGGGGAAATCAAAACGCACAAAGGCGAAGTTGCGCAGCATGGCCGCCCCCATCACCACCGGGATTTTGCGCGCCAGTTTTTCGCGCGGCGGCGCCTTGGTATCAGGGGCCGCCGACGGGGCGATCCGGCTCAAATCACCGAGCATGCCGGTGGCCGGGGCCACATAAAAGATAGATCGGAAGAGCGTC
>CAZNGD010000366.1:0-1983 GCA_964572295.1 uncultured Verrucomicrobiota bacterium | reverse complement strand
ACCAACTGAGCTAACCGCCCAAAACCGTGCACATCCTACGGTACGCCACCCCCCAGCGCAATCCCGTTATCATCCCCCCCGCCGCAACATGCCACCCGCGAGCCCCTGCGCCGGCTTGACGCCCAGCCGGACTTATGCTGATAATAAAAATATGGCAAGGGGGCCCAAACAGGGTGTGCCGGGCGCGGTTTGTCGCGTGATGAGCCGGAGCCGCCGGCAGTTTGTCCCGCCCAAGGTGGGCGAGGGGACGCGGGTGGACATGTTGGGGCACGCCCAACAAAACGCACCATGGAGGATCAACGCATGAAACGGAGTCTCTATCCTTACTTGGTTCGGCAGACGATTCTGGGCATCCAAATGTTGTTTGTGGCGTTCGGCGCGCTGGTGCTGGTGCCGCTGCTGACGGGGCTGGACCCATCCATCGCCTTGTTCACGGCGGGGGTCGGCACGTTGCTGTTCCACGCCATCACCGGCGGCTCCGTGCCGATCTTTTTGGCCAGCTCATTCGCCTTCATTGCCCCCATTCAATTCGCCATGAAGGCATTCGGCACCGGTGCCACGCTGGGCGCAATCTTCTTTGCCGGCCTCGTCTATCTGATCTTCAGCCTGATGGCGCGGCTCGGCGGCCGCGAAATGCTCAACCGCTATCTGCCGCCCATCGTCACCGGCCCCGTCATCATGGTCATCGGCCTGAAACTCGCGCCCGTGGCGGTGGGCATGACGCGCAATTTCGACGGTGCCGCCGCGCTCGATGGCCGGGCGTTGTTCTTGGCCACCTGCACATTGCTGACCGCCGTGGCGGCCGTGATGTTCGGCAAAAAGCTGCTGAGCCTGATTCCGATCCTGTGCGGGATTGTCGTCGGCTACCTCGTGGCCATCGCGATGGGGGTGGTGGATTTTACCATCATTCGCGAAGCCCCCTGGTTCCAACTACCGTGGACGCTGGCCCGCGAGAACGGCTCGTTCGCCATGCCGCGCTTTGATCCCGCCGCCATCCTCTACATGCTGCCGGTCGCGCTGGCGCCGGCCATCGAGCATATCGGCGATGTTCTGGCCATTTCCTCCGTCACCGGCCGGAACTATTTGGCCAATCCCGGCCTGCACCGCACGCTGCTGGGCGATGGCCTCGCCACTTCGCTGGCGGGGCTGCTCGGCGGACCCCCCAACACCACGTATTCGGAAGTCACCGGCGCCGTGGCGCTCACCAAGGCCTATGATCCCGCCTTGATGCGCATTGCCGCCGTCGTCGCCATGGTCCTCGCGTTTGCCGGCAAACTGGGCGCCATCCTGCGCACCATCCCCGGCCCCGTAATGGGCGGCATCATGGTGCTGCTCTTCGGGATGATTGCCGCCATCGGCATCAACTCGCTCGTCAAGGCGCGCGTGGATATGTCCAAATCCCGCAACCTCGTCATTGCTTCCGTCATATTGACCTCCGGCATCGGCGACATGACCTTTACCTGCGGACGCTTCTGCCTGAGCGGCATCGGCCTCGCCGGCCTCGTCGGCGTGCTGCTCAATCTCCTCCTCCCCGGCTCCCGCGAGGCCCACGAAGAACAGCCTGAAAACAGCTAGCCTGAACAATTCATCAACAGGGATGAAAACGTCGTGACTGATTGTTACGATGAGCGCTGCGGATTTTGTAATAAAACAAATTAAATTTCATCCCTGTGCCCTGAGGCGCGACGATTCCGCTCCATCTGCAGCGTTGTGCGGGGCTCGCACTATGCCCATACAGCTTCGCCCCTGATGCCGCCGCCCCTTTACGGCGGCGCCATCAGCGGATTGCTCACATCAATCGCCCCGGTGTCCTTCCGCACAATCAGGCTCATGTCCGGCGGAACGGTCCCCCACCAATTGCTCTGCGCATTCAGCGGCAGAATGCCTTCAAACGACAGGTTGGCGCTCTGATTGCCCATGCTGGTGTTCTCAGATCGGAAGAGCACACGTCTGAACTCCAGTCACTCCGCTAAATCTCGTATG
>CAZNGD010000365.1:0-1992 GCA_964572295.1 uncultured Verrucomicrobiota bacterium | reverse complement strand
CCGGTCTTTGGTTCTTCGCTGGCGTGGGGGCCGCGGACAGGGAGCATGGTTTGGATGAGGGTATCGGTGGCGAGGGGGGGCTGGCCGGGAAGGGCGAGGGTCAAGCGCACGGCCTGGGGCAGCGCGGGCTGTTCCTTGTCCTGGGGCAGGGGCCACGCGGTGTGCGGGGTGTCGTTGGTGAACACGGCGATTTCCAACGCGAAGCGCCCGGCATACAGCAGGTTGGTGACGGGCGCGTTGGTGTACGGCCCGGAGCAGGGAGCGGCCAGCCGCCGCCATGCCAACTGGTCGCCGCTGATGCGCACCACGTCGTAGGTGATGTGCGCCACATCGTATTCCAGCGGCCCGGACACGGGGGCGTAGAACGAGATCGCCACCAGCGGTTTGTCGGACTCGGTGGCCGTGGCCAGTTCCAGCGGCGCCAGCTTGTCCACCGGCGGGGCAAACGCGCCGGCCAGCTCGCGGCTCATTTGGCGCAGCGCCGCGCGCGCGACCGGCGCGCCGCGCGCCCGCCCGGCCTGCTGCCGATTGGCCACCAGCAGCCCGTGCAGCAGCCCGCCGAGAATGACCGCCACCAGCGCGCCCAGCGCCAACGCCAGCAACAACTCCACAAACGTGAACCCCGCCAAACGGCGTGGCGCTGAATGGCGGGGCATCATGACAACCCGGGGCGGGGTGGGGCCGGCGCGGCTAGGCCGTGATGAGCATGAAAATAAATATCGCCAGCGTCACCAGGGCAATCACGCCGACAATCGCCAGCACGACGTACCAAAACCCGCGGCGCTCCTTCGGCGGCGCGCCAAACGGCGAGATGCTCGCGAAGTCCTGCGGCGCACTCATCGCGCCCGTGGCCAACTCCGCGTTGGCATCGGTATAGCGCGCGCTGGCTGCGGCCAGCTCCGGCGCGTCGAACAGGAATTCAATGGAGCCCAGTTGAATCAGGTCCTTGTGGTGCAGCATGGCTTCGCGGACATCGCGCGAGTTGACGCGGGTGCCGTTGGTCGAATCCAAATCTTCCAGCACGCAGGAATCGCCGCTGCGGATGATTCGGCAATGGTGGCTGGAAATGGTCGGGTGGTCCAACAGGATGGTGTTGTCCGCCTTGCGGCCAATGGTGATTTCGCCCTGTTCAATCGGGAACTCGCGTCCCTTGAACTCTCCGGACATTCCGCTTAACTTGGCCATGAACCCGCCTCCATCTCCTGCTACACTGCACAAACCATCTGCAAGCGCCCATCGTGCCGCTTCCCGGCGGGAAAAGCAATCGCAAAACCGCAGCCAGCGGCGGCATGGCCGGGACGGGCCCGCGCCGCCTCACCCGCGGGCGCGCAGCGGCGCAAAGCCGCGGTGATGCAGTTCGAGGAGTCCGCGCGGCAAACTCTCGGCAAACCACAGGGGGGTATAGGCCTTTTCCAGCTCATCGAGCAGCGGGCGGGTTTCGGCGGCCGGCGCGGCGGCCGCCAGCAGCGCGCCGAGGCGCAGAAAGCGGCAGGCCAGCGCCAGTTGCGCCAGATCGGTTTCGTCGGTCCACGGACTCGCCGGCAGCGCCGCAAACTCGGCCGCCCACCCCTCGGCCTGCGCGGCGATGTCGCGCAGCGCGGCGGGGGTGTCGGTGGGCGGCGGCCCATCCCGCAGCGGGGTGAACGGCCACGCAGCCACCGCCGCTGGCACCGTGCCCGCCAGCGAAAATAACTCCGCCGGGCGCGCATCCGCCGCGCCGAACAGCACCCGCGAAAACGCGCGGTCGAATTCGGCGTGCGCGTCGCTCGGCGGGTTCCACGCCATTTGCGCGCCGAGCGCCAGCCCGTGCAGCGCGGCGGGTGGCATGTTGAAGTGGCCGTAGTCCCCCCAATCGGTGTTCAGCAACCCGCGCGCGCCCAGCCGCTGCCCGGTGCGGGCATAGTTGGCAATGACCGTGCGGGCCTCTTCCACCGCGTTGAACATCTGACCGAACCCGCGCACCGATGGGCAGACCGTGGTGGCGAAGCCGCA
>CAZNGD010000364.1:0-2007 GCA_964572295.1 uncultured Verrucomicrobiota bacterium | reverse complement strand
CAGTGTGGAATCCCGCCCACGCGGGATAAACTTTTTTTCCACGGTGTGGAAAACCATCGCGCCAAGCAGGAAAACAGGAATCAACAGGAAGACAGGAAAAGGCGTGGAAAGAAAACAGGACGGATCGGGCCAATATTTTTTGCAGCCACTGCTCTCTCCGCCGAGGGCTGCCGAGGCGGAGCGGTGCTGTAGAGGCCGTGCCGGGCCTTGTCCGTTGTGCGCCGCACAAGGCTGCTCCCTGAACTCTGAACCCCGACCTCTGACCTCTTTCAAAGTGTCCGCGGTGGTCGGTCGCGGCGCGCCAGCGCGGAAAAGACGACGGTTGGTTTTGGCGCCGCCAAAATCTGCAAGAAATCCTCCCGCCCAAACCAGCGCCGAGCCAGAACCCACCGAACAAGGCAGCACAACAGCCGACAGCCGAAACAGCCAAACAGCCACAACAGCCAACGGCCGGCCACCCATTTTGGGAGTGCATTGGGTGGCCAATCTTGGGATGCTGCTCCCATAGAATCCCGCCAGCCCGCAGGCGGCGGCCCATCCGAAAACGAGGTGCTTATGCGCAACCCCATTCTAGTGCCGGAATTGCTGGAGTTTATCCAGACGGGCGACCACGCCAAGGTGCAGGAGGTCGTGGACCATGTCCACCCCGCCGACATGGCGATTTTTATCGCCGCGCTGGAGGATGCCGATGTCTGGCGGCTGCTGGCGATGATGAGCATTCAGCAGGCGGCGGCCATTTTTTCGCACTTCGATTTGGAACGGCAGGTGGAGCTGGCCAGCGATGCCAATCGCGCGGAAATGGCGCGGATGCTGGAGGAGCTGCCGCACGATGACCGCGCGGATTTGATCAATCAACTGGATGCCGCAGTGGCGGAGCAATTGCTGCCGTTGGTGGCGCGCGCGGAACGCGAGGACATCCGCAATCTGACCAGCTATGCCGAGGGCACGGCGGGGGCCATCATGAGCAGCGATTACGCGGCCTTGCGCCCGGATATCAGCGTCGGCCAGGCGCTGGACCAGGTTCGGATTCAGGCGCCGAGCCGCGAAACCGTGTATTACATTTATGTGGTGGATGCCGCGCAACGGTTAATCGGATTTGTCTCCCTGAAGGATTTGATCCTGGCCAGTCCGGCGCAGCAGGTGCGCGCCGTGATGCATACCGACATCATTCAAGCCCAGGTGGGTGACGATCAGGAGCACGTGGCGCAACTCATCGAGAAATATGATTTGCTGGCGTTGCCGATCACCAACCCCGAGCAGCGGCTGGTGGGGATTGTGACGATGGATGACGTGCTGGACGTGCAGGAGGCGGAGGCGACTGCGGCCTTTCATAAAATGGGCGGCACGGCGCTGGCGGCTGAAAATCTGAAGGAAGCGGGCTTGGCGCTGCTCTACCGCGCGCGCCTGCCCTGGCTGCTGGTGCTGGTGTTCATGAATGTGTTTTCCGGCGCGGGCATCGCGTATTTCGAGAAGACCATTGTGGCGGTGGCCTCGCTGGTCTTTTTCCTGCCGCTGCTGATTGACTCCGGCGGCAATGCGGGCTCGCAGGCCGCCACCCTGATGGTGCGCGCGCTGGCCGTGGGCGATGTTCGCGTGCGCGACTGGTTCACCCTGCTGCGCAAGGAAGTGCTGATTTCCCTGTTGCTGGGGCTGACGATGGCGGCGGGGGTCATGTTGATTGCCGGGTACCGTTCGCCGGAAATCGCCATCCCGGTGGCGTTGACCATGGTGTGCGTGGTGCTGTTCGGCAGCCTGGTGGGCATGAGCCTGCCGTTCCTTTTGACGCGCTTCAAGCTCGACCCGGCCACGGCCAGCGCGCCGTTGATTACGTCCCTGGTGGATATCGGCGGGGTGCTGATTTATTTCGGCATCGCGACGTGGTGGCTCAAGGATATCATCCACGCGGCGGGTAGCTAGAACCACATTTCCGGCATTTCGCTGATTCGGGCTTTTGTGGGCGGGAATGGTTGAGGAATGATACCTTCCCGCCGGGAACGGCGGGAAGGT
>CAZNGD010000363.1:0-2021 GCA_964572295.1 uncultured Verrucomicrobiota bacterium | reverse complement strand
TCATCAGCGGCAACAGAACAAAGGCCGCCACCGCCAAACCGAAGCGGGTTGTGAAGCGTCGGCCAGGCGGTTGCCACTCCACCAGAATCCACAAGCCGGCCACAAAATAAAAACCTCCCATAATGTGGTGGTTGAGGTCGAGACAGGCCAGTAGCCGAAAGGGCATGAGCAGTTGAAAGAGTACGGTCCACACGGCCACCCGTTGCCCGAAACAAAGACGCGCAATCCGCCACGTCAGGAGTAGGGAAAGCGTGATGATCAACGCCTGGAACAGTTGGACGTTCAGGACAAAACTCGCGCCGCTAACCAGCCGGATGCCATAGTAGAAGGGCAGCGCGCGATAGGTCCACACATTGTAATCATAATGGGGACTGAGCGCCGTCAGGGTTTGTTGAGTGTAGCCATTGGCGGCGAGCGCATCGAGATAGTACTTGAAGATGCCGGCATCTTGGACCCAGGCCCACGACCCATTCACCAGCCAGATAAAACAGCACTGGATGGCCAAGGAAACCAAGCAAACGAGGGCTAAAAAGCGAGCCGTTCCCCAACGGGTCTGCACGCGCCGCAGCGTCCATGCCAAGAGACCGGCCAGCACGACATAGCCGACAAAGCCCAGCCCGGTCAGCAGGCCTCGTTCCGCGGCTTTGCCGATGCTGTTGGTGAGGGCCGCACCCCAAGCCAACAGCAATCCCAAGGCCATGAACATCACCGCACAGGCCTGTAGCCAAACCATAATACGCGTGATGGGGGAGTTGGCGGTTTTCATTGGCCGGAAACCGGGGAGGCTGCCGCCCACAGTTCGCGGATGGCGCGGAGTTTGTGGTGGGCGTGGTGATCGGGTTGCCATTGGGCGCCGCAGGTGGATTGCGCGGCGACGGCAAGGCGGGACGCGAGCGCGGGGTCTTGGATGAGTCGCTGAATCGCCGCAGCCAACCCGGCGGCATCGCCGGGGGCCACCAGCAGGCCGTTTTCGTTGTCACGAATATAATCGGTTGTGCCGACCGCGCGGGTGGCGACCACGGGTTTCCCCATGGCCATTGCCTCGAACATGACGACCTGCCCGGTGGAGCGTTCGGCGGGCAGCAGGGGAATCACCACCACGGCGGTGCGGCGCATCAGGTCGCGGCCTTTGGCCAGCGAGAGATCACGATGAATTTGGACATTCGCCGGGATGGGGGCGGGCAGAGGATCGTGCTGATCCACCACCACAACCACCGGCACGGGGAGTTGGGCGGCGGCTTGAAACAGCGTGGGCAGGTCGCGCAGTGTGCGGCCCATGGAAAAAACAAAGCCTTCGTTGAGGGGCGTGTCGTCGGTCACGGGCAACGTGGAATACATCGGCACAAACCGCAGCTTGGCGGGCGGCACTTGAAAGCGTTGGGCAATCCGTTCCACTTCGCCGGAACTATTCGTCAGAATCCCCAGCGCGCGCCGGGCCGTCAGTCGAAACAGGGCGGTCTTGAGTCGCCATGCCGCCGAGGCGGGGCGAGGCGCATCCAAAAAAACTTCCGTCATGATGTGCTTGGACGGCAGGCGCAACAGGGCACAAAGCAGCCCATAGGCCAGCGCGACGCGAGAGCCCATCGTCACCACGACAGCAAACTCTTTCCGCCGCCGCAGCAAGCGCCAGACTTGGCGCGCACAGCCGACGGTGTCGGGAGATTCGTCGTCACGGCATATCGTTGTTGTGGCGGCGGCCCAGACGGGGCTTTGCCGAAACGCCATGTTCGTCAGGATGGACGGACTGTTCACGGGGAAACAGGATGAAGCAAAATGACTGTAAAAACCAAGCGAAAACGGCGCGTGCGGCCATTCCTGAGTTGATCGGGGTGCGCACTTTCGGTTAGATGCACGGCATGTTGTGGATGTTGGTCATCACGTCAGGGCTCGTGGCCTATATTTATGTGGGGTACCCGCTGCTGATCTGGCTGCTGGCCACGATGCGCGAGCGCAAGGTGCAGCGCGCGCCCTATTCCGGCGGCATGGCCGTGCTCATTGCCGCGCATAATGAAGCCGGTACC
>CAZNGD010000362.1:0-2040 GCA_964572295.1 uncultured Verrucomicrobiota bacterium | reverse complement strand
CGTTTCGCGCGCGCGCGGGGAGTTTATTGAAATGCGGCCCAATGCTCGCGGCGAATGCGCTCCATGCGCAGGCGGGCCTCCACGGCGGAAGGCACCCCGGCGGCAGTCACCCGCCGGTAGATGTTCGCCGCTTCCTTCCACTGCCCGGCCGCTTCCTGCAGCGCGGCGGCGGCGAACGCCGCGCGCGTGAACCACACGGCGGCCTCCTCCGGCGGCTGCTCTTCCTGCAGAAAGGCATAGACCACCTCCATGTAGCGCTCCAACGCCGCGTTGGCGCGCCCCATTTTTTCCAGACAGCGCCCGACCTTGAAACTGGCCTGGCTGCGCAAATCAAATGGCGCCTGCGCATCGCGCAACACCTCGCGGTAGGACATCAGGGCCTCTTCGTAGCGCGCGGGGGTTTCCTGGCCCAGCGTATATTGGCAGTCCCCCTTGCGACCCAGCGCCACCACGGTCTCCAACTGGCGCGGAAACTTTTTGATGACCTCGTCAAAGGCCACGATGGCGGCGGTGAACTGGCCAAGCTCGCTGAGCACATCCCCCTGCGCCAGCAGCGTGGCGGGCAGCCGCAGGCTGTCGGGAAACTCCTTCATCAGCGCGTTGTAATGCTCGTTGGCGACCAGATAATTCTGGCTGGCGGTCGCCGCGCGGCCCGCCCAATAGCGCGCATCGGGGGCGCGCGGGCTTTCCGGGTGGCCCGTGGCCACTTGGGCAAAACGCTGTTCCGCCTCGGCATAGTGGCCGGCATTGAAGGCATATTCGCCCAGCCAGAATTGCACATCGGGCAGGAAGCGCGAGGTGGGGAATTGCCGGCCGAAGTCCTCGCACACCTGCAATGCCTCGGCATCTTTGCCCAGCAGATAAAAACACCAGCCGCGCATAAACATGGCCTGCGCGGCGGCCGGCGCGGCGGGGTGCGTTTCGCCGATGCGCGTAAAATCGTCCAAGGCGGCTTGGAACTGCCCCATGCGGTAGCGAATCAAGCCATGCGCCAGCAACGCATCCGTGTCATCCGCCCCAGCCGGGCTGGACTCGGTCACGCGCCGGTACTGCTCCGCAGCGGCTTCCAATGCGCCGCGATCCTCATATAACGCGCCCAGCCGCATGGTGGCTTGGCGGGCCAGGTGGGCGGCGGCCGGCGACCGGCTCAAATCCAGCAGGCGGGTTTCGCCGGCTTCCGTCTCGCCGAGCGCCAACTCGGTTTCGGCCAACTGATACTGCGCAAGCCGCGCCGCTGCGCTGCCGGGACTCGCCGCCGCCAACGCCGCCGCGTAAGCCTCCTGCGCCTTGGCAAACTGCCGACTGGCAAAGCGGGCATCGCCCAACTGCTGCAACCGCGTCGCCCGTTGGGCGGCATCGGTCGTCAGCGCCAAGGCGCGTTCCAGCGCCGCCGCAGCTTCCTCCGGGCGGTCGGCCGCCCACAAGGCGTTACCCAAACCCGCCAGCGCCCGCGCCGTGCCCTCGTTGCCCTCAAACGCCCCCAGCCAGGCCTGATATTCCGTAATGGCCTCCGCCCACTGCGCGCGTTGCGCCAGCCACTCGGCCAGTTGCAACTGCAAGCGCCCCGACAAGGCTTCATCCGGCGCTTGCGCGGCGGTGGTGCGCATCAGTTGGCCCCCCTCCGCAGTTTGGCCCGCCTGCAACAGAATCTCGGCCTTGACCGCCTGCGCGGCCAAACGCTGCGCCGGGTCCGTGGCCAGCGCGAGACACCGCTCCGCCCACGTCACGGCTTCCGCCGTGTTGCTGGTTGCCGCAGCCAAACGGGCCATCACCAGATTGGCGACCGCGCGCGTGGACGACTGCACATTTGTATTCGTCAGCAACGCCTGCGCCTTGGCCATGGCATTCGTGGACTCGCCCTGCGCCAACTGCATTTCCATGATGTGGAGTGCGGCCTGCTCGCTCCATGTTTGCCCGGCAAAATTGGTTTCCACCAGCGTCAGCGCGGCCTGGGCCACCTCCTGTTGCCCCGCCGCCAGCGCACCCGCGCCCCCGCGCCGGCTCGCGGCCGCGGGCGTCCTCTTCGCCCGGTGCGCGAAG
>CAZNGD010000361.1:0-2044 GCA_964572295.1 uncultured Verrucomicrobiota bacterium | reverse complement strand
ATCTATGGGCGATTTGCGGCCGCAAACGGAGTTGGTGGAGTTCACCCTGCAACAATCCGTCGCCGAAATCACTGCGGCAGTCGTGGCCCTCCGCCCGCGAATCTTCGGCATCGGGGTGTATATCTGGAATGCCACACTCGTGGCGGAACTGCTCCCCCGTTTGCGCCAGCAGCTCCCGGATACCACCGTGGTCATCGGCGGGCCGGAGGTCACGACGCTCCTGCCCGGCAGCGATGTCCTGCTTGGGGGCGAGGGCGACCTCTCCTTTGCCGCGCTGTGTCATGATGTGCTCGCCGGGAACACTCCGAATCCCATTCTGCGGCCACCACCGCCTGATCTCGCCGCGCTCGAACTGCCCTACGACGAATATACCGACTCCGATCTGGCCCACCGCCTGCTCTATGTGGAAACAACACGCGGCTGCGCCATGCGCTGCGATTACTGTGTCTCGGCCGACGACACGCCGGTGCGCTTTTTTCCCCGGCCCACGCTCTTCGCCGCATTCGATCAACTGCTCGCCCGTGGCGCGCGGCAATTCAAGTTCTGCGACCGCTCATTCAATCTCAACATCCCGCATGCCGTTGCCATCCTGAATTTCTTCCTGGACCGTCTGCCGAGATATCCCGGTATTTTTTTACATCTGGAAATGTTCCCGGATCGTTTTCCTGACCCATTGCGTGAAGTCCTCGCGCGTTTCCCCCCGCACTCGCTGCAACTGGAAATCGGTCTGCAATCGTTCAACCCGCAAGTGTTGGCCACCATCCGCCGCCCGCAGGACCTTGACCGCGCCGCAGACAATTTTCGCTTCCTGCGCCGCCACACGCCCGCCTTCCTTCATGCCGATCTCATTGCCGGGCTCCCCGGCGAAACACCGGAAAGTTTTGCGGCCGGGTTTGACCGGCTGTGCGCGTTGCAACCGCACGAAATCCAACTGGGGATTCTCAAAAAACTTCCCGGCGCGTCCATTGCGCGGCACGATTCCGCTTTTGCCATGCACTACTCCCCCCGCCCGCCCTACGACGTTCAGTCCACCGGCACTTGGCCGGCGGATCATCTCATCCGCACCGCGCGCATGGCTCATTGGTGGGATGCCATCGTCAGCTCCAACCGCTTTCTCGCCGCCGCCCCTCTTATCTGGCAAGGCGCGCCTTCCATCTTCGCGGCCTTTCTTGCGTTTTCCGATTGGCTGGGCGCACGGTGTCCCCGCGAACACGGCGTGCCGCTGGTCGCGCTGGTCGAAGCGGTGTTCGACTACCTGACCACCCATCGCGGTATCGCCCCGGACATCGCCGCGGCGGCGCTGTTCCGCAGCTATCGCCACACCGGCGCGCGCGATATTCCCGCCGCACTTGCCCCTCACTTGCCCCCGACCTTGCCGCCCCCCACCCACGGCCTGCCGAAATCCCTCCGCCGCCAAGCTCTCCGCTGGACGTGGGACGACGCGCATCCTGCACTCTGAATCTGAGCATCAACACCGACCCCGCCTCAAGTCCTTACCGCTCTCCGGCCACAGCCCCGCTGGCCGGAATGCTCTCCCGCCCAAACCGAGTGGGATTCCCCCGCCGCCCGTTATGTGTCCGCTTCACATGAATGCCGATGCCATGCACTCCATGAGCGAGGACAACGTCTGGGCCTGGCTCATGTTCGGCATCATTCTCGCCGACCTCCTCATATTGTGGGCGCAGAAAGGTGGCAAGGTTCGTTGATCCTGATTTTTGCCTCCTCTTCTTTGATGGCCACCTATTACGTCAAAAAACCACGAACCCCATCGGCCTGCGGCGGCCTGCCAACGATCCCTGCGAAACGTTCACGCTCTATGGCTGAGCCTTCCTTTTGATTCCTCCGCTGACCATGCAAATCATTGTGCAGAATTGGGACCTCGTTCCCGTGACCGCCTGACTGCGGTGGCTCATTCTGTTGGCCGCCAGCCATGCCGAACGAAATGGAATGAAAATCGAACAATATACTGTTTGACATGGTTGCCCATTATGAGTCTTGCCTATATGGGTGACATTTTGTCACAAAGAAAGCTCGGCTTGCTTCC
>CAZNGD010000360.1:0-2057 GCA_964572295.1 uncultured Verrucomicrobiota bacterium | reverse complement strand
TGCTCTTCCGATCTCCCGTCCGGCGCGAAGCTGGCCGTGCTGAATCAACTGCCCGCGCTGTTCGCCGCGCTGGACACGCTGCAGCAGGCGTTGCAAGCCAAGGCCACGGAGTTTGCATCCATCCTGAAAGCCGGGCGCACGCATCTGCAGGACGCCGTGCCGATCACGCTCGGGCAGGAATTCGCGGCCTATGCCCACGCCATCGGTTGCGCGGCGGCGCGGATTCGCCAAGCCGCGGACGAACTGCTGGAACTGGGCGCGGGCGGCAACGCCACCGGCACCGGAATCAACACCAAACCGGCCTTCCGCGCCGCCATCATCCGTGCGTTGCAAGACGAAAGCCCGCACGATTTCCGGGGGGCGGCCGATGGCCTCCACGCCACGCAATTCATGAGCAGCCTGGCCCATGTCTCGGCGGCGTTGCGGACCCTCGCGCTCGACCTGAACCAAATCACAAACAACCTGCGCCTGCTGGCCTCCGGCCCCAACACCGGCCTGGGCGAAATCCGCCTGCCGCCGGTCGAACCCGGCTCCAGCATCATGCCCGGCAAAATCAATCCGTCCATTTGCGAAGCCGTCAATATGGTCTGCCTGCATGTTCAGGGTTTGGACCATGCCGTGGCGCTGGCCTGTGGCGCGGGCCAACTGGAATTGAACACCCACATGCCGCTGATTGGCGCGCATACGCTGCAAGCGGCCAAGCTGCTGACCGCCGCCGCGCGCGCCCTGGCCGAAAAATGCGTGGCCGGCATCACGGCCGATGCCGCCGCCTGCCGCCGCCATCTCGAACGCAGCGCAGCGCTGGCCACCCTGCTGAATCCGCGCCTCGGCTATGACCGCGTGGCGCAACTGGTGCAGGAAAGCCTCGCCACCGGCCAGACGCTCAAGGAAATCGCGCTCGCGAAAAACATCCTCACCGCTGCGGAATACGAGGCGCTGCTGCAAGCGTCCACCGCGCCCAACCTGTGAGCCCCCTCACGCCAGCGACCGGCACGGCGGGCCTGGCCAAAGCCGCGCTTCCCGCCAGCGGCCTGCCCGCGCGCATTCTCGCCGTGCTGCGCGCCAACGGCTTCATCACCCTCGGCGACCTGCGCCAGCCGCTCCCCACCGGCCACCCGCTCGATGCCGACGACCGCGCCTGGCTGGCGCGCGTGGCCGCCTATGCCACCGCCGCCTGCGCCCAGCGCCCCCCACCCCTGAATCTGCGCGAGTGGCTCGCGCTGTTCCTGCCGCCGCGCCAGGCCGATGCCATCCAACTGCATTTTGCCTTTGATGATTCGTCAGCCAGCCTCGCCCGCCACGAAATCCGCCTGCGCGAAACCGGCTTCAAGCTGAATGTCACCCGCGAGCGCGCGCGGCAACTGCTCGGCTTGGCCATGACGACACTCCGCCAAGCCTTGCCCCTGCTGGCGGCCGAGCCGTTTTATCGCGCGGCCACCGCCGCCCTGCAGGCAGGCGGCGGCGTCTTGGAAGCCGCGGATGTCGCGGCGCAGACCGCGCCCATCTGGGGCGGCGCAGCGCCGGTGGGCGCATTGTTGCTGCTGGTGCAATTGGTGCCCGGCCGCCTGATTCGCTACCGCGATTTTTTCAGTCTCTACGCCGCCACCGCCATCGAGCGCGCGGAAAAAGCGGCGGTGGACCGCCTGGCCGCCGCGCTGGGCTTGCAACCGTTGGCGACGCTGGCCGCGCGCCTGCCCAAAGCCGCGCGCCCCGCTGGCGCGAGTGATCTCGCCCCGCTGCTGCGCGCCCTGTTGCAGCACCGCACCGATACCCTGCTCACGCTGACGGACCGCGCCGGACTGGCCACGCGCGACAGCCCCGAGCTGCTGCGCGAAATCCTCGCCGCCAACGGCGAAATGTCCCTGCGGGCCTTGACCGCCGCCTACAACGCGAGCCTGCCGCCCGCCTGCCAACGCGGCAGTGGATTCATCCGCGCCGTTGTGCTCCACGATCCCCACATCCGCAAAACCGCCCCCAGCCGCTATGCGCTGCCCGGCGGCCTCCAAACCCACCTGCCGCTGGACTCCGGCCGGGGGGGCGGCGGGGGGGCGGCGGGG
>CAZNGD010000359.1:0-2100 GCA_964572295.1 uncultured Verrucomicrobiota bacterium | reverse complement strand
AATGACACCGAAAACAAGATAAAGCGCACTCACTTGAAAACAAACATGAACACATGCTTCTTCGCCATTTCCGGCGTCCTGCCCAAGGATGAAGCCATCGAAAAGATCAAGGCTTCCATCAAGAAGACCTACGGCAAGAAGGGCGACGAAATCGTCCAGAAGAACTACAAGGCGGTGGACGACACCCTTGCCAACCTGTACGAAATCCCCGCCAGCGCCGTGACCTCGGAACTCGAGATTCCGCCGGCCGTCTCCCCGCAGGCCCCCGAATTCGTCAAGGACGTCATCGCCACCATCATGGTCGGTGACGGCGACAGCCTGCCGGTCTCCAAGATGCCCGTCGACGGCACCTTCCCCTCGGCCACCACGCGGTGGGAGAAGCGCAACGTCGCCCTCAACGTCCCGATCTGGGACGAGGCCGAGTGCATCCAGTGCGGCACCTGCTCCTTCGTGTGCCCGCACGCCTGCATCCGCGCCAACGAATATGATGCGAACTTGCTCGACAAGGCCCCCGCCGGCTTCAAACACGCGCCCGTGCGCAACAAGCCGGACAAAGCCTACACCCTGCAAATCTACGTCGAAGATTGCACCGGCTGCGGCGTCTGCGTGGCCTCCTGCCCCAAGAAAAACAAGAATGACCCGACGCGCAAAGCCATCAACCTCGGCCCCAAACTGCCCATCGTGGCCCAGGAGCGCGAGAACATTAAGTTCTTCGAGACCCTGCCACTGATTGACCGCGCCAAGCTCAACCTGAACATGGTCAAGGATGCCCAATACACCCTCCCGCTGTTTGAGTTC
Organism: uncultured Verrucomicrobiota bacterium; assembly: GCA_964572295.1. GTDB lineage: Bacteria > Verrucomicrobiota > Kiritimatiellia > CAIQIC01 > Lenti-01 > CAZNGD01. The sequence goes on along the minus strand of CAZNGD010000359.1, from coordinate 1,302 downwards.
TCCGGCGCCTGCGCCGGTTGCGGCGAAACACCGTACCTCAGCCTGCTCTCCAAACTCTTTGGCGACCGCGCCGTCGTGGCCAACGCCACCGGCTGCTCCTCCATTTATGGCGGCAACCTGCCCACCACCCCGTGGGCCCAAAACCGCGATGGCCGCGGGCCGGTCTGGTCCAACAGCCTGTTCGAGGATAACGCCGAGTTTGGCCTGGGCTTCCGCCTCACCAGCGAGCAGCAAAAGAGCTACGCCGAACAACTGGTGGCCACCCTCAAGGATGACCTCGGCACCGAACTGGCCGATGGCATCCTGCAGGCCAACCAGCAGGACGAAGCCGGCATCGCGGCCCAACGCGCCCGCGTGGCCGGGCTGAAGAAAAAACTCGTCGGCAACCAGAAGCCCGAGGCATTCAATCTGCTCGCCGTGGCCGATTTCCTGATTCAGCGCTCCGTCTGGATTGTCGGCGGCGATGGCTGGGCCTATGACATTGGCTACGGCGGCTTGGACCACGTGCTCGCTTCTGGCGCCAACGTGAATATCCTGGTCCTCGATACCGAAGTCTATTCCAACACCGGCGGCCAGGCCTCCAAGTCCACGCCGCGTGGCGCGGTCGCCAAGTTTGCCGCCGGCGGCAAGCCCGTGGCCAAAAAGGATCTGGCCATGATCGCGATGTCCTACGAAAACGTGTATGTCGCGCGCGTGGCGTTTGGCGCCAACCCGCCACAGGCCATCAAGGCCTTCAAGGAAGCCGAAGCTCACGACGGCCCGTCCATCATCATCGCCTATTCGCACTGCATCGCCCACGGAATGCGGGAAATGCGCGATGGCCTCGAGCAGCAAAAACTGGCCGTCAACTCCGGCCACTGGATCCTCTGCCGCCGCAACCCCGCGCTGGCCGCCGAAGGCAAAAACCCGCTGCAGCTCGATAGCAAGGCCCCTTCGGTGCCGCTCAAGGATTACATCTATAACGAAACCCGTTACAAGATGCTCCTCAAGAGCCATCCTGAAGCCGCCGCGCAGTTGCTCGAGAAGGCGCAGGCCGACGTGCAGAAGAACTGGGCCAAGTACGCCAAAATGGCGGATGTCCCGCCTCCCGCCGCCCCGGCCCCCGCCAACGCCTAGCCTGAATAATTCATCAACAGGAAAGAAAAAGTCATAATTGATTACAGAGGCCAATGACGCGGATCATTCAAAAATCCGGTCATTTTTCCTGTTTCGGATTGGATTGTAGGGCTGGAACGGTCGCAGACCTTCCAGCCGTTCCCGGCGGGAAGGTATCGTTCCTCAACCATTCCCGCCCTGCAAAAG
>CAZNGD010000358.1:0-2116 GCA_964572295.1 uncultured Verrucomicrobiota bacterium | reverse complement strand
GCATACGCGATTTCGCGGAGTGACTAGAGTTCAGACGTGTGCTCTTCCGATCTCCATCCGTGTCGCCTTTCATGCCAGGGAACAAATCGCGCAAACCAAAAGACAGGCACACCCCGGAGGCGCTTTTTCAGCGTTCCGGGGCGGCAGTCCCATTACCTTGGGGGGCTACTTGATGGTGACTTTGGCACCGGCAGCTTCAAGCTGCTTCTTGACCTTCTCGGCCTCGTCCTTGGCAACATTTTCCTTGACCGGTTTCGGGGCGCCTTCCACCAAATCCTTGGCTTCCTTCAGACCCAATCCCGTAATCGCGCGGACTTCCTTGATGACGGCAATCTTCTGCGCGCCCGCTTCGGTCAGTTCCACGGTGAACTCGGTCTTTTCTTCCGCCGCCGCCGCGCCGCCGCCCGCCGCCGGAGCCGCCGCGACCGCCACCGGGGCCGCCGCCGAAACGCCCAGACGGGCTTCCAGCGCCTTCACCAATTGCGAAAGTTCCAAGACCGAAATGGTCTCGATCCAGTCCACAAATTCAGCCATTTTTCCTTCGAGTTTCACTTCTTCGTTCATTGCGATGTCTCCTGATCCTTGTTTTTTAAATCGTGATTACGAGCGCCCGCCCTGTGCCTAGGCCGCGCTCTTCTTGTCGGCGGCGGCCTGCAGCACATGGACCAAGCTCGCCAGTTTTTGGCTCATCACACCCACCAAATTGCTCATCGGCGCCGCGATCGTGGCGACCAGAATGCCCTGCATATCCTTCTTGCCCGGCAGCGAGGCCAGCGTCTCGACATCGGCCGCCTGCAGCACCGCGCCATCCATCAGACCCAGCTTGACCACCGGCACCTTTTCGGTGCGGATGAAATCGCGCAGCGTCTTGGCGGCCGCCGCCACATCGCCCGCGCCGAACACAATGGCCGTCGGGCCCTTGAGACCGGCTTCCAGCCCCGTCAATTCCAATTCCTGCGCCACCTTGCGGAACAGGCGGTTGGGCACCACCTGATAGCGCGCTTCCACCTCGCGCAGCTTACGCCGCAAGGCCATCGTCTTGGTCGTATCCATCCGGGTGAAATCGGTCAGGATGGCAAACGTGGCATTCCCCAGCTGCTCCCTGATTTCCCGGGCAATCGCAATCTTTTCAGCTCTCATGGTCGGCTCTCCGTACGGGAAAAAGTCAGGCGGTTTCGCGCGGGTCCAGGCGCAAACCGGGGCCCATCGTGGACGTGATCGTGGCGCGTTTGATGAAAATACCTTTGGCCGCCGCCGGGCGCGCGGCGTTCAGCCCGTCAATCACCGCCCGGCAGTTGCCCACCAGCGATGCCAGGTCGAACGACATCTTGCCAAAGGGCACCATCACGTTGCCATGGCGATCCATCCGAAACTCCACGCGGCCGGCCTTGCAGGCCTTGACCGCCCCGGCGGTGTCATCGCTGACCGTGCCGGTCTTGGGGTTGGGCATCAGGCCGCGCGGCCCGAGCACTTTACCCAGCTTGCGGACTTCCTTCATCGCATCCGGCGTGGCCACCGCCACATCAAAATCGGTAAAGCCGCCCGTCACCTTGGCGATCATGTCTTCAAAGCCGACATGCTCCGCGCCCGCTTCCCGGGCCGCTTCCGCCGCCGGGCCGCTGGCGAACACCAGCACCCGCACGGTTTTGCCGGTGCCAAAGGGCAACGTCACCGTGCTGCGCACCGCCTGGTCGCTCTTGGTCGGGTCCACGCCCAGACGAAAGGCCACTTCGGCCGTCGCGTCAAACTTCGTGGTCGGGTTGTCCTTGAGGAACTTCAGCGCGCCCTCGATGGTGTAGAGCGTCTCGCGGTCCACTTGGGCCGCCACTTTCTTATATTTCTTTCCGTGAAATGCCATGACTGCCTTACTCCACTTCAATGCCCATGCTGCGCGCGGTGCCGGCCATCATCCGGATGGCGTGGTCGTCGTCGTGCGCATTCAAATCCTTGGCCTTCAGCTTCGCAATTTCGATCAACTGCTTCTTGCTGACCCGGCCCACCTTGTCGCGATTGGGCACGCCCGAGCCCTTGGCAATCCCCGCCGCCTTTTTCAGCAGCGACGCCGCCGGCGGACTCTTGGTGATGAACGTAAAGCTCTTGTCCTGATAGACCGTGA
>CAZNGD010000357.1:0-2130 GCA_964572295.1 uncultured Verrucomicrobiota bacterium | reverse complement strand
ACACCAGGACGTACACTCTTTCCCTACACGACGCTCTTCCGATCTTCATGCCCGGAAAATAATGTCCGCCACCTGCTCAAGGCTTGGAAGTAGCACGATTTTATTTTGGCCGTTCGTGGGGTGTCCGGGTTCGCCACTTCGGGAAAAAGGCGGGCACGATGGGTTCGGTGGGGTCAACGCGGAAGAGGGCGCGGAGGAGAATGTGTTTGGTATATTTCCGGTTAAACAGCAGGGCGGGGCAGCGGCACAGGACGTTCCGGATGCCGGCCCAGTTGTGCTGGCGCCGGAGATAGGCTTCGTAGAGGGCATAACGCTGCCGCCGGGTGAGCGGCTCCCTCTTCATCCACGCGAAGATCTCCATGAAAATCAGCTCGATGGCGGCGCGCCGGCCGGCCACATCTTGGATGCGGTTATGTCCATGAACTCCACGCAGCGCGACCGGGGTCAGGCGATTCCCGGATGCCAAGCGGAAGAGGGCGGTGAGCTGCATGATGAACAGGGTGTCTTGGGAAAGGCGCAGCGCGGAAAACTGAATCCGCGCGAACACCTGGCGTCGCACGGTGAGCGTATCAATCGAAAAATGACCCTGGCGCCCCAGCGGACTCACATTGAAAAACAATTCGTCGGGATGCACATCGGATTTGATTCGCGTCAGGGAAGGCGGGTGATCATTGGACGATTCCCACCACTGTTGACCTGCTGGCGAGTGAAAATGCACGCCCAGGGCATTGTACACCCCATCTATGGCGGGCTGTGAAAGAAGAATCGCCTTGTCTTGTTCAAAGCGATTGGGGAGATAGAGGTCATCGGAATCGAGGAACGCAATGAAGGGGGAGCGGGCCTTTTGAATGGCCAGATTCCGCGAGAGACCGGCGCCACGGTTTTCGCCGTTGGGATGCCGGAAAAGGCGCACACGATCGGGATGTTCCTGCGCGAGAGCCTCGCAGACGGCCAGCGAGTTGTCCGGGGAGCCATCTTCCACCAGAATCACTTCGCGCACTTCGGGAAGTTGCAGCGCGGATTCGACGGACCCCCGCAGATAGTCCGCCGCATTGTAAACCGGTGTGATGACTGAAACCCAAAATGACATGCAGGCAACCTAAACAACCCCGCCGCATTCGTCAAATTGGCGGGAGGCCCAGCCGGATGCTTGCCGGCCAACGGGCCGGCACAGGCGCGGCCGGGCGGGGGGGCGACAAGGAACATTCGCGCGCGCGTTTTTTTGAATGAGAAAAAAGGGCGGATAGACTACAGTGACGGGGTTCATGAACCCGGCATCTCAAAACTTGCGGATTTCGATTCTGATTTCCAATTATAACTACGCGCGGTTTATTGGGGAAACAATCGAAAGCGTGTTGGCGCAGACGGTGCAACCGCTGGAAATTATTGTGGGGGATGATGGCAGCACCGACCCTTCCGCCGTTGTGGTGGCGCGGTATGCCGATCGCGTGCGCTATATCCAGTATGAGCATTCGGGCGAAACCGCGGTCCGAACCCATTTACTGCAGGAAGCGCAGGGCGACTGGCTCCTCATGCTCGATGCCGATGATCGTCTCGCGCCCAACTTTCTGGCGGCCATGCAGGAAAAAGTGCGCGCCGCCTTGCCCGATGACCAACTGGCGTTTGCCTATCCGGATTCCGAATGTTTTGGCGGTCGGACCGGCCGCATCGTCCGCCCTGAATTTGATGCCCAGCTTCTGAAAAAGGGGAATTACATTGTCGTGACGTCACTACTCCGAACGAGCGTGGCCCGCCGTTTCGGGTTTGATCCGGCTTTCCGCGCCGGCCAGAGCGATTATGACTATTTCCTGACGTTGGTGAGTCATGGCTACCGTGGGCTCCATGTACCGGAAGCGCTGCTGTATTACCGCATTCATTCCGCCAGCATGACCAGCGCCGTGCTGCGCAAGAGCCGCCAACGGCAGATCATGCGGCGCTTGCTGCGCAAACACCGCCATTTCTTCACGCGCGACGAAGCGCGCGCGGCCATGGCGGCGGCCACGCAGCGGTACTGGGCGAGTCTGATTGAGGCCAGATCGCCGTTCGCGGGGGCGGGGCAGCGCGTGGGGAACCTCCTGCGTTTCGCCCGCGCCGGATTGAATCATGCGGAGTTGTTTCACCAGGCCCGAT
>CAZNGD010000356.1:0-2135 GCA_964572295.1 uncultured Verrucomicrobiota bacterium | reverse complement strand
AGGTGGCCCCACCACAATGTGCAAGTTTCCCCTTGTTGCGCCGCCGCGCGCGGCCCTTGCCGCTGCGGGGCCGCCGTTGATGCCCTGACTAGACGGTAGGCGGGACGACCCGCTCCACCAGATAGGGACTGCGCTGCTGCACCTGCACCAGAATCCGCCACAGGTACTCGCCAAAAATCCCCAGCGTCAACATTTGCGTCCCGCCCAAAATCAAAATCACAATCATCAGCGGGGTCCAACCTTTGACCGGATTGCCGCCCCATAGTTTGACCAGGAGCACGACAACCGCATACGCCAGTCCCAAGAGGGCCAGCACAATGCCAAAATAAGAAACTACGCGGATGGGCAGGAAAGAGTAGTTCATCAGACCATCAAACAGGTAGCTGATCTTTTTACCCAACGTCCAGCGGGAGCGCCCAAATTCGCGCTTCAAACGCGTGTAGGGGATCACCGCGCGCGGGAAACCCAGGCGCAGAATCTGCCCTTGTAAAAAAGGTTGCCGTTCACGTTCTTCGCGAAAGGCGGTCAGCGCGTTGGCGCCGAGTAAAAAACAATCGAAGCCGCCAGTGGGCATGTCGGGGAAGCACAATTTCTGCATCGTGCCGTAGAAAAGGCGCGATGTCCACGTGCGATAGACCCCCTCATCACGTTGGGCGCGCGTACAAATGACCACCTCGTTTTGCTTTTCAAAATGTTCCGCGAGCATTTGCGGAATGAGTTCCGTGGGCTCCTGACCATCGGCCGACATCACGATGGCCGCTTTGGCCGCGCAGTGGGCCAAGCCGGCCCGAATCGCCATGACCTGACCATAATTTCGTGACAGCTTGACCAGCGTGACCGGCACATCCTGGCGGGCGTGGATGGTTTGCAGGACGGCAAATGAGCGATCGCCGGAGCCGTCATCCACATACAGCAAGCCGCCGCGATAACGCGGTTGCAAGGCGAGCAGGGTGGCCTTCATTTTTTCGTAAGCCGGCAGCAGCGACTCTTCGTTGTAGTACACCGGCAAAACGATCACGAAATCGAGGAGAGTATTCATGGGGAGGAATCTTTTTTAGCGGGGGTGGCCGGGTTGCCGTAGACCGTGACATTGTCCGGCACGTGTTTGACCACGGTGGCCCCGGCGCCGACCATGGCGCGGGCGCCAATGGTGAGGTGATCGCGGACGACGGCCCCGGCGCCGATCCAACTTTCTGCGCCCACCGTGACAAAGCCACACAATGTTGCGGCGGGAGCCACATGCACAAAATCGCCAATGACATTATCATGATCAATGCTGGCGCGAGTGTTCACAATGACCCCGCGCCCCAATCGGGTTTGGGCTCCAATCACGCTCAAGGGACATAACACGCAGCCTGTGCCGAGCTGGGCCGAAGGCAGAATGATGCTGGACGGGTGAATGATATTAGGCGTCTGAAAGCCGAGTTGAACCGCTTGCTCCAGCAGGGTGGCGCGGGTGGAACAATGGCCGATGGCCACAACCAGTTGGTCCACCCCTGCCGCGCGAATCCGGGGCAGTTGGTCGGCATCGCCCAACACGGGAATGCCCATGATGGAGGCGCCGCGCGGGTGGAGGTTGTCAATGATGCCCACCACCTCCCAGCCGCCCTGTTCGCGGATGATGTCAATGACCACGTGGCCATGCCCACCCCCGGCCCAGATGATAATGGGCTGAGTCTTACGGGTTGTGTCGGCGGGGGAGGTCATGCGCATTCGCCAGCAAGAAGTGCAGGCATTCGGCGATCTGGTGAATGTGGTCGGGTTCGATGGCGGTGCCGGAAGGGAAAACAATGACGCGTTCACACAGGCTGTCGGTAACCGGCAACCGGAAAGTCGGCGCCCGCTCCACGTAGGGCGAAGCACGATGGCAGGCCGGATGAAAATACTTCCGCACCAGCAGGTTTTCGGCCCATAAGGCCTCCACCAGCGCATCGCGCAAATGGGGGGGGGCCTCCTTGTTCAACGTGGTGACAATATATTGACAATTCAGTTTGTCCGGTTGGTCCAAAGGCAGCAGGGAAATGCCCGGTATGTTTTGGAACACCTGGGAATACAAGGCGTAATTACGGCGGTTGACGGCCAACAGATGATCTATTTCATCCAGCAGGCACAACCCCATGGCCGCCGAGATTTCC
>CAZNGD010000355.1:0-2137 GCA_964572295.1 uncultured Verrucomicrobiota bacterium | reverse complement strand
AAGTGGTGATTCTCCGGCCGGATGTGCCGCGTTTCCTGCGCGAGGAACTGCCCCGCTTGAATGGGCATATCCGCGTGGAGGCGGAAGTGAAGGCCGATGTTTTCAGCTTCGAGCCGGAAACACCGGCGCTGCGTTTGGATGTGCAGGGCAGCCCGGCGAGTCTGAGTGTGAAACTCTTCGCGGTGTATGGCGATGTGGAACTGGTGGCCGGGCAAACGTCGGCCCGCGGCTCCTTTGCGCATCCGGACCCGGCGGACATCCTGCGTTACACCGTGCGCAATCCGCCGGCGGAGCAGGAAGCGCTGGCCGTGCTGGCGCGCTTTGGGCTGACCGGGCCCACGGGCGAGGCGCTCAACGGCGTGGTGGGCAGTCGCGCCGTGCTCAATTTTATTGGCCACGCCATTCCCGCGTTGCGGCGCAAGGGGTGGCGCGTGATGTGGCATGGCCGCATTCAGGCGGCCGTGGAAAGCGCGGTGTTGGCGACCCCGGTGGTGAGCATTACGCCGGATGCGGGATCGTCGGGCTGGTTTGCGGTGAGTTTTGCCTACGACGCCGGCGAGGCGGGCAGTCTCACCAGCGCGGAAATCCAGCGCGCGTTGCTCAAGGGGGAATCGTTTGTCGAGCGTGATGGGCGGGCCATTCTGCTGGATACGGATGCCATCCGCGCGCTGCACAGTGTGTTTAGCGACTGTTCCTCCGGTGCGGGGCGCACGCCGGGAAGTTTTCGCCTGGCACCGGTGTATGCCGCCTATGCGGCCAGCGCCTTGCAGGCGCTGGATGGCGTGGATGTTGAAGCGCCACCGGCGTGGCTGGCGGCCGCAACGCAGAATAACCGTTTGGAGCCGGTCGCGGGCGAATCGCTGGACCCGGTGTTCGAGCGCGTGTTGCGCCCCTATCAGAAGGAAGGCGTGCACTGGCTGCGCTTTTTGCAGCGCCACCGGTTTGGCGGCATTTTGGCCGACGAAATGGGGCTGGGCAAAACCCTGCAAACGCTGGTGTGGCTGGCCGTGGCCCTGGCGGAATGCACCGGCGAAGAACGCCGACCGGCGCTGTTGGTGTGCCCCACCAGCCTGGTGGACAACTGGGCGGCGGAGGCCGCGCGCTTCACGCCGTGGTTGAAGGTCGGCACCCTGACCGGCGCCGACCGGCACGAGCGCTGGCAGGAGGCGCGCAACCTGGATATGCTGGTGACATCCTACGCCCTGTTGCGGCGCGACATCGCCCGGCACGAGCAAATGCCGTATTTCGCCGTGGTGCTTGACGAGGCGCAGCACATCAAAAACCAGTCCACCCAAAACGCGCAGGCCGCCAAACGGCTGCATGCCGAACACCGGTTGGTGCTGACCGGCACACCCATCGAAAATGGCGTGGCCGATTTGTGGAGCATCATGGACTTTCTCATGCCGGGCTATCTCGGCAGCCGCGATTCGTTCCGCGTCAACATCGAGCAGGCCATTCAGCATGGCGGGGCCGAGGGCGAGCTGGCGCAATGGAAGCTGCGGCGCAAGCTCCGCCCCTTCCTGCTGCGGCGCATGAAGCGCGATGTGGCCAAAGAGCTGCCGCCCAAAATCGAGCGCGTGGCGGCCTGCGCCCTCAGCAACGATCAGCAAAAGGTGTACGCCGCGTTGCTGGAAAACTCGCGGCGGAAAATCGTCGCGCTGGTGGCGGAGCAGGGCTTCGTGCGCGCCAAATTTGAAATCCTCAATACGCTGCTGCGGCTGCGCCAGGCCTGTTGTCATTTGGATTTGTTGAAGTTGCCGGACCTGCAAGTGCGGGAGCCATCCGCCAAACTGGACCTGTTTTTTGAGCTGCTGGACGAGGCCCTGGATGCCGGCCACCGCGTGCTGGTGTTCAGCCAGTTTGTCTCCATGCTGACCATTTTGCGGCGGGAACTGGAGCGGCGCAGACTGCGCTATTGCTATCTGGATGGCGCGACAACCGAGCGGCTGAAAATCGTGCAGGAGTTCAATCGCGATGCGGCCATCCCGTTGTTTCTCATCAGCCTCAAAGCCGGCGGCACCGGCTTGAACCTGACCGGCGCGGACATGGTGATTCACTTTGATCCGTGGTGGAATCCCGCCGTGGAAAACCAGGCCACCGACCGCGCCTACCGCATCGGCCAGAAGCGCACGGTGTA
>CAZNGD010000354.1:0-2140 GCA_964572295.1 uncultured Verrucomicrobiota bacterium | reverse complement strand
CTGGTTCCATACCATGCACTGGCGGACGAAACAGTTGCGATCCCGCAAGGCCACGCCCTTTTCATAGGCCGCCAACGCCAAGTCCCAAGCCCCGCCGGCCATGTAGGTGTCGCCCCCCATGGCACAGGCGCCGCCCTGGTCAGGATGGCACTCATAAATCCACAGGCCGAATGCATTAGGATCGCGCCAGTTCGACAGGGTCCGCAGCGTGACGCCAGAGCATACGATCAGCAGGGCCATCAGCAGCCCGCGCACGGGCAGTGAGAATCCGGGCCTCGCGCGGGCCAGCGCGCCCAAGGCTCGTGCCAACACCAAGGCCAGCCCGATGTGCGGCAGATACAACCAGCGCAGCGCCACGCTCTCCGAGCCGACCCAAATCAGGCCGCTGTAGGGCAGCAGCAGTCCTACAAACCACAACCAACCCCACAACACCCATGGCGCACGGATGCGGAACCGCCAAGCCGGAACCGTTGCGCTCGCCAACAGGCCAAGCCCGATGACCAGTTGCCAAGTGACCACAGGAAGGTCGCCCTGCAACGGTGCCAAGGCGGTCGGCCAAACCATGTTGCGCAGGTAGAATAAATAATGAATCGGCATCGTCGCCAGCCGGTGACTCCACGGCACGGCCAGGATGGCCTGTTCTCCTGACTGCAATAGGGCCGTTAACCCCGCATAGCCAATCGCCAACAGCCAAAAGGCCCATTTTTCCGCCATGAGCCGCCAAACGTCACGCCCCAAGCGAGTCCATGTGGTCCGCTCCAGCGGCCACACATCGAGCAACATCAACGCCGCCGGCATGACCAAGACCGATGGCTTCGCCATTCCCCCCAGCAACATGCAGAGCCACGACAGAACGATGCCGGCGGCCGGCCGCCGGCGGCGGATGGAGTCGGCCCCCCCCCGACCCGTCGGGGCTGATCTTGAAGGTTTCCGCTGCGGCGTGGCCGGGATTTTGGCTTCGCGCCCGAGCGTGTAAAACCACAGCCCGGCCAGAAAAAACACGCCGCTGAGCACATCCTTGCGTTCGGTGATCCAGGCCACGCTTTCCACGCGCACGGGATGCAGCGCCCAGAGCAGCGCGGCCGCCAACGCCACTCCGTTTTGTCCTGTCCAGCGCCGCACCAGCATAAACAGCAGTCCGGCGCTGAAGGCAAACAAGACCCCATTCGTCAGATGAAAGCTCCACGGCGCGCCACCGGCGATGGTGTGGTCTGTCATCAGGCTCAACCACAGCAACGGCGCCCAATAGCTGGCATACACCCCGGTGAAGGCCGCTTTCATTCCCGCCACGGTCAGCCCCCCTGTCACCACCGGGTTTTCCGTCACGAAATAGGCGTCATCCATCAGGGAAAAGTCGTGGCCCAACGTCGGGGCGTACACGAGGAATACCGCTACCCCCACCGCGACACACCAAAGCCAAGCCGGTTTCTTTGCCAATAGTTCCATGACCGGCATCGTACGGCATCCGCGCCCGCCCGCCAAGCATTCCTCACCCGCGCCGACCCACGAAAAAGGAGGTTGATTCGGAGGGTAACAAGCCACCAACCTCAACGGGGGCGGTTACAGGGGGACGGAGGGGGGGGTGGTTACGTGAATATGTGGGGGAACCCGTATTTTATATAAAATAAACGGATTGTTTATTTACGGATTTGCTATTATCAGTTTTGTGGGGGGCTGGAGAGGGCGCGGGCGAGGCGCAGGAGGGCGACTTCGTCGCGGATGTTGTGTTCCATCAGGCGGCGGACTTCCTCGATGGCGTCCACGCGGGCGGCGGCTTCCGCGAAAGGGAGGTTGTGGGCTTGGGCGGCGATGGCGGCGGCTTCGTCGGGAAAGTTGGCGGGGGTGGCTTCGCCCTGGCAGGCGGCGGCGAGGACATCGCGCTGCCACAGGAGGATGGTGCGCAGAATGTCTTCGCGCATTTCCTTGACGCGGGTGGCCACGCGGCCTTCGACCATGCTGGTGGTGGTTTCGCTGAGTGTGCTCTCGCCGCCCTGGGCCTGGGCGGTTTGCTCGGCGGCGGCGGTTTCATCGGCCTCGGCCAAGGCTTTCAATTCGCGGAGGGGGGCGGTGAGGCGGTCGGTCCAGGCGATCATGTCAATGGCCTGCCGCAGTGGCGGATTACGCAGTAAATCAAGGATGG
>CAZNGD010000353.1:0-2141 GCA_964572295.1 uncultured Verrucomicrobiota bacterium | reverse complement strand
CGTCAGCGCGCCATCCTTCAGCAGACGCTTGCGCACGCTTTGCTCGTCGTACGGATAATCCTCGGTGAAGAAAAAGGCGGCCTGTTCCCCAAGGTCGGAATAGAGCCGGATGCGCTCGCCCATGCACTCGATCACCGCGCGAAAATAGGCCGGGGCGATGTCGTCGCGCCACAGGCCTTGCCGTTGCAGCGCCGTGCGACAGCCCGCCAGCAGCTCGTCCAGGCCGCGCTGCTTGAGGTGCTGCCCGTTCATCCAGAGCAGCTTGGTCATATCGAGCTGGCTCGGCGCCTGCCGCACCCGGTCGAGAGTGAAGGCCGCAATCATCTCGTCGCGCGTCAGCACTTCGCGGTCGTCGCCCGGACTCCACCCCAGCAGCGCCAGCGAATTGAACAACGCCTCCGGCAAAAACCCCTTCTCCTGAAACTCGCCGACATAGGCCGCGCCATCGCGCTTCGAGTACGGCTTGCCCTGCGCGTTGACAATCATCGGCAGGTGCGCGAACTGCGGCATCGGCGCGCCGATGGCCGCATAGAGCGCGACATGCTTGAACGTGTTTTCCACGTGATCATCGCCGCGGATCACATGGGTGATGCCCATGGTGATGTCGTCCACCACATTGCCCAGATGGAACACCGGCGAGCCGTCGGAACGCACGATGACGAAGTCCTTCAGGTCTTCGGCTTTTTTGGTGATCTCGCCTTTGACGAGGTCGTGGAAGGAAAGATCCGTGCCGGGCATTTTGAACACGATGGCCTCGCCCTTGCCCGTGCCGCCCTTGTCCGATTTATAGGCCGCGCCCGAGGCCAGCAGCTTTTCGGCCACGGCGCCATGCCGGGCGCGCTGCGTGCTTTGATGGAGCGGCGCGCCGTCATACGTCAGCCCCAGCCACGCCAGCGAGTCCAGCACGGTCTGCACCGCGGCCGGCGTGGAGCGCTCCAAATCGGTATCCTCAATCCGCAACAAAAATTCGCCGCCCACATGACGCGCAAACAACCAGTTGTAGATGGCCGCCCGAATGTTGCCGATGTGAACATTGCCGGTGGGGCTCGGCGCAAAGCGCGTGCGAATAGTCATGAAATGCGGTGTCCTTTCATTCGTTGAACCCCCATACTACCTTGCCGACGCCCGCCCCCGCAATCCCGCAATCAGTGGCGCGACCAGCGCGGTTGCGCGGTCATGCCGCCTGCTTTCTCCACTTGCAGCAGGTGGGCATCAATCTCCGCCATGAAACGCGACGGCTGACACAGCATCACGCCGCCCTCGCGGGTTTTGCGCATCCGCGGCTGGCACAGCCAGAGGTAGTCTTTGGCGCGCGTCACGGCCACATAGAACAGCCGCCGCTCTTCCGCCTCTTGGCCGGCTTCTTCAAGGGAACGCGCGGCCGGAAACATGCCGTCCACCATCCACAGCACAAACACCACCTTCCACTCCAACCCCTTGGCCTGATGCACCGTCGAAAGACGGATGGTCCGCGCGGGTGTGCCCGCGTGCAGGTTTTGTTCGGCATCCAGATTGGTCAGCAGCGCCATCTCGCTCAAGAAGGCGGCGGTGTCGTCATACTTGGCCGAGAACGTCATGAGTTCTTCAATGTCTTCCAATCGCGGCACGGCATTCTCGAAGGTTTCTTCCGCATAATCACGGTAAAAGGCCTCCACAAAACGGAACACCAACTCGGCGGGGCGGTCCAGCACGGACTCCGCCCCATCGTCCGGCGCGAAGATTTTATCCGTCACGCCGCGCCACAGGGCTTGCGCGTCCTTGGGCAGCAGGTTGAGCAGTTGGGCGCGCTTGGCGGCATCGCGCAGATTCATGTGCTGGCTGAGGGCATTCCACAACGCCTGCGCCTTTTTCGGCCCCACCTTGGGCAGCAGTTCCATCAGCCGCGTGAAGGCGAGGCTGTCCGCCGGATTGACGGCCAGCCGCGGCAGGGCGCAGACATCCTTGATGTGCGCCTGCTCAAAAAACCGCACGCCGCTCATCAGGTAATAGTCCAGGCGCGCGCGGGTCAGCTCCAATTGCAATTCCATGGAGTGATAATGCGAGCGGTACAACACCACGATTTCGTTGGGCTGGGCCACGCCGGCCGCCTTTGGCGCGGCCGTGGCCGCGCAGATCGCGGCGCTCACGGAAGAACCCTTTGT
>CAZNGD010000352.1:0-2149 GCA_964572295.1 uncultured Verrucomicrobiota bacterium | reverse complement strand
GCCAGCAGAATAATGACGACAACCGCAGCCAGTAGCAGCAGAATATGAACGAGGGGCATGGCAGTCTCCTTGGGCTTGGTTACGGGTTTGGTGGGGGTTCAGCGGGGACGGGGGGTGGGGGGGGCGGGGGCGGGGGCAACCCCGGGCGTTGGAGAAAGGCCAGCAGCAGCGCGCCGCTGCCCATCACCAGCACCGGCAGCAGCACCAGCGAGCCGAAGCCCGGCAGTGCGGCCAGGAAATAGAGCGTGAAGAGGCCCGCGGCCAGCGCGGCGAGCACGCGGCCAAAGGTTTGCGGGCCGGGCGCGCGGAGCAGCAGATGGCCGATCCAGAGCGCGACGACAATGTGCGCCAGGTAGAGCATGGCGATGTAGAGCGCGCCCACCAGCAGCCCCAGCGGAATGCCCACCACCGTCATGAAGATGAAGGCGGTGAGGAACGGGACGAACAGCAGCGCCAGCGCGCCGGTCACCAGCGCGCGCCACGGCGCGACGCGCAGTTTGCGCACGGCGCCGCCCGCCAGATAGGGGAAGAAGCCCACAAACGGCATGCCCACCAGCAGCGCGGCCATGAACAGATAGCCGTGCAGCAGCAGGCGCGGTTGCAGGCTGGTCGCGCCGCTGCCGGCGGCCGCCGTGTGGCGCGCCTTGACTTCGCCGCCGACCTGAACGGTGTCGTCCACGATCAGCGGCCGCACGGCGGAATAGATGACCCCGCCGGCGATGGTGGTGCCGGGCGCCACGCGAATTTCATCGGCATACAGATGCAGCGTGCCGCCCCAGTCGCCGGCCAGCGTGATGGACCGGGCCATGATCCAGGCATCGCCGGTCACACGGCCTTCGCAAATGATGTTGGCGCCGAAGAGGGCGAGGTCGCCGCCGACAACGGCGTTGGTGGTGAGGTGCAGGTTGTTGGCGTAGGCCAGCACGTTTTCGCGCGCCACGCCGGCGAGGGTGACGGCATGGCCGAAGGCGCGCAGGTCGCCGGCGGTTTCACCGGTGAAGCGGATATCGGCCTGCGCAAGCAGCCACAGGTCGCGCGCGGCGCGCCCGCCGATATCGAGGCGGCGGGCCATCCAGAGCGATTCCTCGGCGAGGGAATCGCCGGGGCTCATGACGAGGGCGTTGGTGGTATCGCCCAGCCGCCATTGATAGGCGTGGGCGGGGGCGGCGGCCAGGGCCCCGAGCAGCAACAGCGCCAACAGCCGGCGGCGCGTCACGACGCGGCCTCCACGGGGCGCACCAGCAATTGGCCGTCGCGCACGGCGCTCACACGGATGGCGGTGCCGGCGGGAATCCAGTCGCCGCCTTCGGCGAGCACATCGTAGCGGCGGTCGTGGAGCATGGCGATGCCGGCCGGGCGCAGGGCGGTGAGCGCCTCGCCGCGCACGCCGATCAGGTCATCGGTGGGGCGGGCGGCCTTGAAGTCGCGGCCATCGGAGGCCAGGGTGATGCGTTGGCCGACACGGCTGCGCGGAAAGAGCTGCACCCACAGCAGCAGGGCAATGCCGCCAAAGACCACGATGCCCAGCGCGGAGAGCAACCCCCACGGCGCGGGGAAAACGGCAAAGCCCAGCCCCATGGCGCCCACCAGCGCCAGCGCGCCGATCCCCCCGGCGACGCCCCCCGGCAAAAAGACTTCCGCAATCACCAGCAGCAGCCCGCTGGCAATCAGGGCGATGTACCACCACCATAGCGCGACGTTCATCCGGACAGCCTAGCATGATTGGGCGGCGGCTGGCAAAGAGTCTTTGCCCGTCAAAAGTGGTTTGGTTTTGATGCTTGACGGTGGCGAAGGCGGGCGGGCAATATGGCGGGGCTTTAACTTTTGAAAGGTTTTTCACTCAGCTAGGAATTAGTCCAGATGTTCAGCTGGCTTTTAGGTTATTTTTCGAACGATATCGGCATTGATCTCGGAACGGCCAACACCTTGGTGTATATTAAGGACCGGGGCATTGTGCTGCGCGAACCGTCGGTGGTGGCGATCCAACAAGGGTCGAGCCGCGTGTTGGCGGTGGGGGAGGAAGCCAAGCGGATGCTCGGCCGGACTCCCGGAAACATTGTCGCCATTCGTCCGATGAAAGCTGGCGTCATCGCCGATTTCGAGGTGACCGAGGCGATGCTGCGGTATTTCATCCGCAAGTCGCATAACC
>CAZNGD010000351.1:0-2158 GCA_964572295.1 uncultured Verrucomicrobiota bacterium | reverse complement strand
CGCGACTACGTGATGAAAAAAATCAAGCAGGAGCTGTGGGTGGTGCAGGACAAGCGCATCGCCATTTTCGGCTTGGCCTTCAAGCCGCAGACGGACGACATCCGCGAGGCGCCGAGCCTTTATTTCGTGCCCAAATTGCAGGAAATGAAGGCGCAGTTGCGCGCCTGGGACCCCGTGGCCGAAGGCAAGTTCAAGGAAGTCCATCCCGAGTTGGAGTGCGTGCCGGATCTGTATGAATGCGCCAAGGATGCCGACCTGGTGTTGATTCTGACCGAGTGGGACGAGGTCAAGAACATTGACCTGAAGAAGCTGAAAGATGTGATGGCGTGCCCGGTGATTGTGGATGGGCGCAACATCTTCAAGCCGGCGGAAGTGCGCGCGCTGGGCTTCACCTATCACAGCGTGGGCCGCGGCTGACCCGCGCCACCAGCCCCCAAAAAAAGTAAATGCCCGGCCGGATTCCGAGCCGGGCGTTTTGTTGCCCGGTGGCGGCCACGCCCGGTGGGTTATGCACAACAAAACGCGCGCCCGCCAGTTGCCGCGCGCCGCATTGTGGCATAGGTTGATTGGAGGGGCCGCGCACGAAGAGCGCCGGCCGCCAACACAAGGCAGGTCAAGATGACAACACGTATTCAGTATGCGCAGGTCGCGCCGGCGGGCGTGGCCATTCTCGTTCAGTTGGAAAACTATATCCGCGCCGCGGGACTGGAATCCGCGCTGTTGGAGCTGGTGAAGTTGCGGGCTTCGCAACTCAACGGCTGCGCCTACTGCATTGACATGCACACCAAAGACGCGCGCAGCCACGGTGAGAGCGAACAACGGCTCTACGGGGTCAGCGCGTGGCGGGAAGCGCCTTTTTATACCGCGCGCGAACGCGCGGCATTGGCATGGACCGAAGCGGTCACATTGGTCAGCCAGAGCCAGGTTCCCGATGAAGTCTATGCAGCCGTGCGCGAACACTTTTCCGAAAAAGAAACCGTGGATTTGACGCTCGCGATTGCCGCCATCAATTCGTGGAATCGTTTGGCCATCAGTTTTCGGGCGGAAGCCGGGAGCTATCAGCCGCACCATCCCGTCACCCGGCGCGACGTTCCGCCGCCATGACCGCGCGGGTGCGGCATCTGCATCCGACCGCGCCGTACCGGTTGGCGCTGGCGGTCTGGGCGTTGCGCCGCCGCCCGGAAAATCAGGTGGATCGGTGGGATGGCCAGACCTATCAGCGCATTTTTGTGACCCCCGCCGGCGAGCCGGTGGCCGTGGCCGTAACGCAAACCGGCTCGGCGGCCAAGCCGCTGCTGACAGTGACCATGACCGGCGCCGAGGTGTCCGCCCGCGTGCAGCAGGAAATCCTGACCACGCTGACGCGCATGCTGGGGGTGCAAATCAACATGACCGGCTGGCAACGGCTGGCGGCGCGCGATCCGCGCTTGGCCGCCTTGGTTCGGCCTTGGCGCGGCTTCCATCCGCCACGCTATGCCTCCGTGTATGAAGCGCTGGTCAACGCCATCGCGTGCCAACAACTGACGCTGACCATGGGCGTGCGCCTCGTCAATCAGTTGGCCGAGGCCTACGGCGTGGCCTATCCCACCGCCGCCGGCCCGCAGTATTCGTTCCCCGCCCCGGCGGCATTGGCCCAGGCGGACCACGAGGATTTGCGGCGGCTCAAGTTCAGCTATCGCAAAGCGGGGTATCTCACCGCGCTGGCCCAAGCCGTGGTGACCGGCGCGCTGAATGTGGCCGCGTTGGAAACCATGGGCGATGCGGCGGTCGCCGCGCAGCTTTGCCGCTTGCCGGGCGTGGGCCGTTGGAGCGCGGAATATGTGCTGTTGCGCGGCTTGGGCCGCATCCATGTATTCCCTGCCGATGATGTCGGCGCGCGAAATCATTTGCAACGCTGGCTGGGCCTGCCTACGGCGTTGGACTATGCCGGTGTCCACCAAGTGGTGCGCGTTTGGCAACCCTACGCCGGCCTCATTTACTTGCACCTGCTCTTGAAGGGAATCGCGGAGCGGGATTGGATGTAGCGGCGCGCCGGGGGGGGGGGGGGGGGGGAGAATAAAAAAACCCGGCGCGGGCCGGGGGTTCTGAGGCCCAAACGAAGAACAAACCAAATAAAAACAATCAATGTAAAGAAAAAGGTGATATGGCAGAAAAACGG
>CAZNGD010000350.1:0-2163 GCA_964572295.1 uncultured Verrucomicrobiota bacterium | reverse complement strand
ACGCGCAAGGTGGAGCCGGCATTGCGGATGACAAACGCGCTGGATACCGTGGTGGCGAATGTCCAATCATATTGCTTTGCGGCACCCACCGCCGCTGCTGTAGAAAGAGCGTTGTTGGCGGCACGATGGCCAATATAATAGCCTCCCGGCTCACTATAAAAATTCCAGCCGGCAGAATTGCCGTCAATGCGCCACACCCTATCAGTACCAGGATTGACAATCTGCCCGCCTGTTGTGCTTACACTGGCGGTCAACGTGATGTTTCCGGAAATGGTCCCCATGGCGGTCGCCCCGAAGGTTGCGCCCCCCACAAAGACATAATAGCCCCCAGCCGTGATATCGCCTGGGCTCGTGATGGGCTTGAAGGTTCCCGTGCCAGAGTACGCCGCCTCGGCCTGACGGGGCATCAAGCCCACCGCGAGAACCATTGCCGCCAAACTCCACCGCATCACACCACCCCGCATCCCGCGACGCATCTCGACACCCCTCCCGCCCCGCTCCTCGCAGGTGGCCGGTCCAGACTGACCCTTCTCAGGCGCGGCGCACCGCCCGCCCGCCAAAAGCCAACCGGCAGCCCTCATCCAAAAAGGCCGCAATGTCCCGCAGGTGTGTCGTATTTTCATCTCGCACTCTCTCATGTCATTCCAAACTCATTTGTGCTTTGTGCTTCGTGCGTTGTGCTTCGTTCAGCAAACCCTGCTCCCGAACCAAGAACAAAGAACCAAGCCCCCGGCGCAGCCGAAAAGGGGTCGGTTTCATAATTTAATATTTTTGCCATTTGCAGCCGCGCAAAACATGCGGGGTCACCGCCCCCGCCTACAGTCAAATCCATTCCGCATCCTGTAGCCGGCCTCGCTGAGGCCGGGGGCGTATTTAGAATTGCGCAACGCTTCTTCATGTCGTTTCCTTCCGGCGCTGCTGCAACCGACGGGTAACTTTCGCCAGAATTGCATCACGAATCTTCGCCGTAGTATTGACCATATTCCTCGTGTCGCGCAACGATGGCGGACCTTGTCGGCCGGGATATCTCCCGCCGACCGCAAACGGATTCAGGCGTTGCAGCGACTTAGCGAACCCCCTCAATTCTGGCTCGGTGCTCAAAACTGCATTTAGCAGCAACAGCAAATCATGCGTGCGCAGTGGCTTTTGCCCATGATGAACCATCAGAGCCTTGAGCCATTTTTCGACAGCCTGTTGCGCGTGGAATAAAGTAATCTCACGCATGACCGGCCCGGCTTCAACGAGAAGCAGCATGGCTCGCCAATCAGCGTCAGCCTTTTTCAGCCACGACTTAACGCTTTGTTGCTTTTTGCTCATACAAGGCAATGCCTTCTGATTCCACTTCGTCCACGATCAGGCCCAATAGACCACGTTCACGTTCGACTTCCCGCGGGGTGTAAACCAGCAAATCCAACGCCCACGGACGCACGCCAAACAGCCCCAAAACCTCTGCGGTACGGCGGTAAAAATTTTGTGAGCTATCCATGACCACAAATAAGTCAATATCGCTATCCTCTCGGGCATCGCCGCGCGCGCGGCTCCCAAACAGAACGATCCGTTCCGGGGCATATTCCCGCACAATCCGCCCGGTAATCTCGCGCAGGAGCCCCGCCGGCAACCCGATCTCCGCATTCGCCGGCAAGCGCGCCACGAACCGCCCCGTGCCTCTGCGGTGCGCTGCCTTTGACCGACGAACCCGCCGACGTTCGATTGTCCGCGCGGTGGTCATGCCTGTCCTCCCGCTCCGATAGCGGGGTCACCGCCCCCGCCTACAGTCAAACCCATTCCGCACCCTGTAGCCGGCCTCGCTGAGGCCGGGGCTGTTTCCACGAAAAGATCAGTTTCATAATTTTCCCCACCCCACATCCAGCTATCTCCTTGATTCCGGCTGCCGAGACTCTCTCGCCGCCCTTGGCGTTCTTGGCGTCTTGGCGAGAGGGCCGGG
Organism: uncultured Verrucomicrobiota bacterium; assembly: GCA_964572295.1. Classification (GTDB taxonomy): domain Bacteria; phylum Verrucomicrobiota; class Kiritimatiellia; order CAIQIC01; family Lenti-01; genus CAZNGD01. The sequence continues at coordinate 218 of CAZNGD010000350.1, read as the reverse complement.
CGTCTCCGCTCTCCCAGCGCTACTCCTTCGGCAACACAAATGCCCTCTTCCTGGATGGTTTTGAAAAAATAATCTCCGGCAGCCTTTTTCTCCTCGAAGCGCGCCGGGGTGATGGGAATCAGTGTGAACGCCGGCTTGGGTCTGACATTCCGCAAGGCGCGACGGAAGTCGCGGGCGGCAGCCAATTGGTCTTCGGCCCCTTCGGCCACAATGCACAA
>CAZNGD010000349.1:0-2191 GCA_964572295.1 uncultured Verrucomicrobiota bacterium | reverse complement strand
GGTTTTGCTGGACGGACAAAAGGGGGGGCGGTAGCATGGATTCTTTATGGAATTGTTAATTGAGAGGGCGCGGAAGTTCCACGGCAGCGTGGTGCTGCCGGAGGGACAAGACCCGCGCGTGATGCAGGCGGCGGCGGCGATTGTCCGTTCCGGTTTCGCCAAGGTGTCGGTGTTGGCAACCCCCGCGGAAGCGCAGCAGTCCTGTGCCGCGGCCGGGATCGCGCCAGCCGGATTTGAGATCATTGACCCGGCGGCCCCGCCCTGTTTCGCCGAATTGGTGGATGCGTATTATCGCAAGCGGGCCGCCAAGGGGCTGACACCCGAACAGGCCCGGCAGGCGATGAAAAACCGCCTGTATGTGGGGGCCATGATGATTGAAACCGGCTATGCTTCCGGCATGGTGGCGGGGAGCATTGCCTCCACGCCCGATATGCTGCGCGCGGCGTTCCACTGCGTGGGCACGGCCGCGGGCGGAAAAACCGCCAGTAGCTGCTTTTTGCTGCGCCTGAAAACACCGACGCCCGCAGGCGACACCACGCTGCTGTTTGCGGATTGCGGCGTGAATCCCAATCCGACGGTCGAGCAGTTGGTCGAGATTGCGTTGTCCACCGCCAAGACGCACCGCGCGTTGATTGGCACCCCGCCACGCGTGGCGTTGTTGAGCTTTTCGACGCGCGGCAGCGCCAAGCATGATTTGGTGGACAAGGTGGCGGATGCCACGCGCGTCATCAAGCAAGTGGCGGCCACCGTGGATCGCGAAATGACGGTGGATGGCGAACTGCAAACGGATGCGGCGCTTGTGCCGCAGGTGGCGGCGCAAAAAGCGCCGGACAGCCCCCTGCAGGGCGCGGCCAACATCCTGATTTTCCCGGATTTGCAGGCGGGTAATATTTCGGTGAAGTTGGTGGAACGGCTGGCGGGGGCCATGGCGTTGGGCCCGATTCTGCAAGGACTGGCCAAGCCGGTGAATGATCTCTCGCGCGGGTGCAGCGCCGACGACATCGTGGGGGTGGCGGCGGTGACGATGTGCCAGGCGGCCGCGATGGGGGTTCCCGCCGCGACGAAGCCCACCGGGGTGGCCCCGGCGGCCACGCCTGCCGCCTGTCTGGACGGCATCCTTTCGGATGAGGAAATTGAAGCCATTGCGCGGCGTGTGGCGCAGGATTTGTTGACGGCGCCGGTCGCGGGACCGCGCGGCAATCGTTGGGAGAGGAATGCAAGATGAAGAAGATTGATTGGAACAGCCTGGGTTTTGCCTACATGGACACCAATTGCCATATCCGCTACGTGTGGAAGGATGGCCAATGGAGCGCGGGAGAGCTTGTGGCCTCGCCGCAGATGTCCATTCACATCGCGGCCACCGCGCTGCATTATGGGCAGGCGGCGTTTGAGGGGCTGAAGGCGTTTCGGCGCAAAGATGGCAAGGTGAGCCTGTTCCGGCCCGAGGAAAATGCGAAGCGGCTGGCGGTCACGGCGCGGCGCACCTGCATGGCCGAAGTGCCGGTGGATATGTTTGTGGATGCCTGCCGCCGGGTGGTGCGGGCCAATTTGGATTATGTGCCGCCGTTCGGTACGGGCGGCTCGATGTATGTGCGGCCGCTGCTGTTTGGCAGTGGCGCGCAAATCGGCGTGGCGGCCGCGGATGAATATACGTTCATCGTGCTGGTGACGCCGGTCGGCCCCTATTACAAGGGCGGCTTGCAGGCGGTGAAGGCGATTGTGCTGGATCAATATGACCGCGCCGCGCCGTTGGGCACGGGGCACGTCAAGGTGGCCGGCAATTACGCGGTCAGCCTCTATCCCCATATTCAGGCCAAAGCCGCAGGATACCCCGTGGAGCTGTACCTCGATGCCAAGGAGCACCGGTGGATCGAGGAGTTTGCCACCAGCAATTTCCTGGCCATCACGCACGACGGCAAATATGTCACCGCCAAGTCGTCGTCCATTTTGCCCAGCATCACGAACATGACGCTGCAGCAAATTGCGCGGGACCTTGGCATTCCCGTGGAGGTGCGGCCCATTGCGTTTGAGGAAGTGACCGACTTCGCGGAAGTGGCGGCTTGCGGCACGGCGGTGGTGGTGACACCGGTAAGCGAAATCGAGCGGGCGGGTAAAGTCCATAAGACCGGGCCGCGCACGGGGTGCGGCCCCGTGCTGGAAAAACTGTACAAAACCGTGCAGGGAATCCAGT
>CAZNGD010000348.1:0-2226 GCA_964572295.1 uncultured Verrucomicrobiota bacterium | reverse complement strand
CGCGCTGGCTACTCGCTGGTGGAAGTCACCTTGGCCCTCCTCGTGGTGGCCATCGGCCTGACCGCCACGTTTGCCCTCTTCCCCGAAGGGCTCCGCGCCACCCGCGCGGCCGTGGATGATGTCGAAATCAGCCTCTTCGCGGATTACGTGTTCACCACGCTCGATCTCACCGCCGCCAAATATGGCGGCAACTACGGCCCCAATTGGAACATTACCAAGACGGACGACTTCATCTCGCTGATGCTCTCGACCCTGCCCGCCGCGCAGGAGGGCTTCGAACTGAAGGATGGCGCGCGCACCACCGTCTTCTACTGGATGCCGGACTATTATGGGCTGGATTCCAGCAAGTTTGCCGGCACAGATTACAACGCGGATAATTTCCGCAGCGCCAAGTTTTGGACATCCGCCTTCACCTATACGCTGGACATTGTGCCGGGCACTTGGAAGGGGAATAGCCTGGGCGTGCCCGCCTGCGCCGTCCTCAAGGTGTGGCCGGGTGAATATACCGGCAGCGGCAAGCCGAAGGGGGAGCCCCACACATTTTATCGGGAAGTGATTCCGATTCGCTAAGCGGAGTGCGTATGAGAAAACCACAGGCAGAACAAAGCAACTGGTCGGGCCGCCCCCCCCGCTCCCGGCGGGGTTTCACCCTGATTGAAGTCCTGGCCGCCATGGCCGTGCTGGTCATTTTGGTGCTGGCCCTCACGCGGATGTTCCTCGAAGCGGGCAGCATCACCCGCCGCGGCACATCCGCCCTCCTGCGCAACAGCACCGCCGAAACCGCCATGGAAACCCTCCTGCAGGATGCCGAAGGCATGGTCGTGAATGACCGGCTGGCCTGCTACGTCAAAGCCGATACGTCCGATCCCAACGGCTTTGGCTTTGACGACGTCTGGTTCATCTCCACCTCCGGCGACCAGGACGATGACCTGCCCTACGAATACTTCCACTTTTTCGTGACCAACAAGATTTATACCAACTCGCTGGGCGCGCCCTATGTCCGGTTCGATCTCATGAAGGAACGCATGATTTTTGCCGTGGGTGACAACATCAATTATGGCGCCAACGTGCGGTTTTATGCCATGGAAACCAACACCGTGCAGTGGTGGACCCGCGCGCGCAACATCCCCGGCAGCGTGTGGGACCGGCAGGTGCTTGCGGATAATGTCGTGCGGTTCGATGTGTATTGCACCGGCTGGGACGGCCAGGCCTGGATGGGCGGCTTCTCCGGCGTGCATGAGTTCGATAGCACCCGCGGCCCCAAAGGCAACCTCGCCCTCGCCACCATCCCCCCCGCCGCCTTCGATATTTACCTGCAAGTCACCAGCCCCGACACCGCCATCGAAAGCGGCATGGCGCTCATGCCCGGCGTGCCCGACAATGTTCAAACCAAGGCGCGGGAAAAAATGATTCGCGATTCCTCTTCGCTGTTCGGGCGGGCCGTGCCGATTACCGGCGCGGCCCGTTATGTCACCGTTACCACCTATGGAACCAATAATACGGTCTATTATGAAGATTAGTTCAAATCGGCCTCTGTGCCCTTGTTCACCGCCTGCCGCCCACCGCGATCGGCAGGGGGTCGCCCTGATTGTCGTGCTGGGCTTTCTGAGCATCATGGTCCTCATGGCCTTGGCATTCCTGACGCAGGCCCGGGTGGAACGACAGGTGGCCAGCGCCACGCTGGAGGCCATGCGCACCCGCCAAATCCTGCGCACCGCGCTCAATGCGGCCATGAATGACTACAGCGTCGAGTTGGCCGCGAATCAGTTGGTCATGCCGCCGCGCAATACCGACTACGATATGTTCACCTCCGTGCCGCCCAAATCCATTGTGGGGATGAACGGACGCACCATCGGCCAGGATAATATTGAATTGCTGGTGGGCGAAGTGGACGACTGGATCCCGCGCAAGTATACCAACTCGCCCTACAACGCCAAAACCAAAGTGCCGGCCACCGCGCAATGGATCCTCGTGCGGGCCGATCCCGCATCGTCCCAGCCCAGCCGGATTCTGGGCCGCTATGCCTATGTGTGCTTCGACATGAGCGGCGGCTTGGATGGCAACCTGATCGCCCGCGAAAGCGAAATTGCCAGCCAAGATGCGCGCGTGGCGTCCAACCGCATCCGCCGCAGTGTGCGGCAAGTGCCCATGGGCTTGCTGCCGGAAGCCGTCAACCCCTCGCAGTTCAAGAGTTACCGCAGGGGCTGGAAGGGCTTTGACAGCCTG
>CAZNGD010000347.1:0-2238 GCA_964572295.1 uncultured Verrucomicrobiota bacterium | reverse complement strand
ACCACGCTGCCCACCTGCACCGCCCCCTGCAAGTTGTCCGGAATGCGGTAGTCAAACTCGCGGTCCAGCGCAATATCCGTGATGATTCTGGCAATGGGTTGCGGCACGACGGAACACCCTACATGTCCTTGGTGAGATAAATCACCATGCCGAATATCCACAGGATGATCGCGGCCGAAATGACAGTGTTCATGGCACGCACTATCGCATACTTCCCCGCCCGGGAAAAGCTTTTCCCCGCCCCCACTCCGCGCGGAAAAACGGAACCCTACGGGTTGGGAATGCGCAGCCGGGGGGCGGCTATTTGGCCAGGGCCTTGGTCAAAAAGTCAGCAACATCCTGATGCCCCCGGCGCTCGGCGGCGGCCAGAGCCGTCAGTCCCGCCTGATTCTTGTGGGCAACATCCGCGTTGGCTTTCACCAAGACGCGCACCGCGTCCAGATGCCCATTGAACGCCGCGCCCATTAGCGCGGTCGCGCCCTTGGCGGTTTGGGCATTCACTTGCGCCCCGTTCGCGAGCAGGACGTTGAGCATTTCCACCTGATTTTGCGCGGCGGCCATCATGAGCGGGGTCATGCCCTGCGCATTACGCTTATCCCCATCCACGCCATGGGCCAGAAGTTGCTCGACCACCGCCACCGCGTTGCGCTGCACGGCATAATCCAGCGCCGACCGCCCCACCGCATTGCGTTGCTCCAAGTCCGCGCCCAGTTCCGCCAGCGTAGCCACGGCTGCCGCCTGGTTGTGCCACGCGGCCAAGAGCAATGGCGTGACGCCATCATCGGGCGTTTGGGCATTGACCGCCGCGCCTTTTTCCACGAGCAGCCGAATGACATCAGGATTTCCCGCAAACGCGGCGCACATAAGCGCGGTCATTCCGTCATCACTGGCGGCATTGACATCGGCCCCCCGGGCCAGCAGCCAGCGGGTCACACTCACCCGCCCATTGATGGCGGCAGCCGTCAGCGCGGTATAGCCTTGCGGGTCACGCCCATTGACATCCACCCCGCGCTGTAGCAGTTGCATGGCGCCGACCAGGTTGCCTTCGGCGGCGGCATTGTGCAACTGGGTTCGCAAGGGATTGGCATCGCGCTTGGGGAGTCCGGCGCAGCCGGCACTCAACATCACCCCTGCCAGTAAGATTGCCGTCCATTGCCGCATGGTCATCCTCCTCGTCCTGTACTGCCCGCCAGATGCATTGCGCAACGTTGCCACACCCGGCGGCAAAAGAAAATCCCAAATCCCGGCGCCATGCCGGCCGCAAAAAAGGCCCAGCGGCCAGCCGCCCCCCTTATTGCCTGTTGGATTGAACTGCGCCAAGGTTGTGGCATACTCCCTCTCGCGCTTTACACCCTGCCCGGGTGGCGAAATGGCAGACGCAAGGGACTTAAAATCCCTTGGCCGAAAGGCCGTGCGGGTTCGAGTCCCGCCTCGGGCACCATGTGCGACGCCAGGCGTGGCGAGCGGGTTGGATGAACAAATGCGGATGAGGGCAGACAGGATGAGCGGAGAGCAGACACTTGCGAGATGGCACCCGGGCCTTGCCCGCTCATCTGGCCGCCAACCGGTGCGGGAACTTTTTGCCGCGAGGCGTGCATGATGTTGGCTGTTCTGCTTTTTGCCCTGGGGATTGGGTTGTTGTGGTTCGGCACCTCCACGGTGTTGCGGCGCGTCCCCAAACTGGCGGCATGGCTGCGCGTGTCGCCGCTGGTCATCACCGTTTTGCTGCTGGCCATCATGAGTTCGCTGCCGGAGTTTTGCGTATCGTTGTTTGCGTCATTGCGCGGGCAACATTCGGCGGCCATGGGCAACATCGTGGGCTCCAACTTTGTCACGCTGACGTTTGTGGCGGGGCTGTGCGCGCTATGGCGGCCCATCGTGGTGGGGCCAAGCATCCGGGAACGGGAATCGAGCTGGATGATTCTATCGGCGGGGTTGCTGCTGGTGCTGGCGCTGGATGGCCGGCTTAGTCGCGGCGATGGCTTGGTCCTGCTGCTGGCCTATCTGCCATATTTCCACCGCACGTTGATGGATGCCAAACAGCAACGCCAAACTGCGGCGGACAACGGCGGCGGCGTGCGGCATCCAGGGCGGGACCTGCTGGGGCTGGTGCTGGGGCTGGGCATGATTGTACTGGGGGCCGACTGGGTCGTGTCCCACGGCTCGGTCCTGGCCAAGGCGCTCGGCATGAGCGACCTGCTGATCCACCGTCATGGCCGGGTGCTTCAGTTGACGCTG
>CAZNGD010000346.1:0-2247 GCA_964572295.1 uncultured Verrucomicrobiota bacterium | reverse complement strand
CACCCCGGGTGTTACATCCTGGGGGCAACCGTAACCTAAAAACCCCCCCCCCCCCATGCCCCCCCCCCCCCCCCCCCCCAACAGCCGGCAACCGCAGGGCCAACAGCCCGGTCGGCGTGGAAGGCCTGTGGCTCGTATCCGCACGGGCGGGCATTAGTTTTTCTTTTTTTGGCGGGGGGGGATCGGGTATAGTTTCGGCTGCACACTGGAGGTCGCCTGTGAAAAGAGTATTGGTTATCGGATGTCTGTTGCTGTTGTCGGTCGCGGTATTTGCCACGCCTCCTAACACACCGCTGTTGGATGGACGGCCGCTGGAATACGATGGCACTGACTTGCGCGGCACGTTCCAAGGCGAATCCACGTGGGGTGTCAATGGCACGCTCTCGAATCTGTTTATCACGTGGGATGCCACCCATCTGCATGTGGCCTTGCAAGCGTGGCAGGCGGACAACAATAAGCTGGTCGTGCTGCTCGATGTGGACCCCGATGCGGGAACCGGCGCGACGACAACGACCAACTGGACCAGCGTGGACCCCAGCTTCATCAAGTATAATGACTACGGCTGGCAGGATGCTTCCGGCAGCTTCGGTCTCGATTATATGCTGGCCAGTGAGGGGCTCTACAACAACGCCATCCGCGTGAATTATGATGGCGTCGCGGCTCCCTCCACCAACAATCTGGAATCGCTGTTCGATGCGGACAACGGCGCCACCCCCATGGGCACGCCGGTGGACATGGCCAGCGTGAACGATGCCACGCCCTGCCCACACAAGGGTTTCGAGGCGCGCATCCCTTGGGCCGTGCTCTACGAAGGCTCCCGCTGGGGCGATGTGGAGGCCGGCGAAACCGTGCCGCGCGGCGCCACCCTGCGCGTCCTGGCCGGCATCCACAACAACAATCCCGACAGCGCGTGGAGTTCGCCGGACACCATCCCCAACCAAACCGGCGGCGACTACACTGATGGCATCTGCGCCACCGTTGACTATGTGGATATCACCGTGGATTCCGACAACGACGGCCTGCCTGATATGCTCAGTGGCGATGTCAACGCGCCGTACATCCGCACGGCAATGGGCGCCATGGGCGGCACGTTCATTTTTGCGGTCTTCAACGAAAGCGTCCAGGCGACCACCGCCCAAAATACCGCGAACTGGCGGGTGAACGGCACGGCGCCCAGCGTCGTCACCACGCAAGGCGTGGCGAGCGTCATGCTGGAACTGGCCGCGCCCATTGCCACCAATTTTGTGGTGGTCCAGGCCACCGGCGTGGAAGACCTTGCCGGCAACTCGCGCACTACGGAAACCTGCTTTGAGCCGGCGGCCAGCGGCATTCCGCAGGCGGTCGCGGTGACGTTCCAAGTCAACACCAACTCCGGCATGGGCATCAGCAGCAAACATGCCCGGCCCTCGGCTTTCTTCCTCAATGGTTCGCTGTTGCCGTTGGAGTGGGGCTATCCGCCGCTGGAGACCACGCCGCTGGTGCCGTTGGTCGGCAGCAATGGTTGGGCCACGGCCACGGTGACCTTCCCACCGGGCTCGTCAACCACCCTGCACTATAAATACAGCGCGCGCATCAACGGCACCAACAACTATGAAGCCATCCGCCTGACGGACTTCACGGATACTTCGCGCATTTTGCAGTTGAACACCGCTGGTTCCCCCATGACTGTAACAGAATACCTCGGCGCAGCCGCCCATCCGTTGCGGTCCCCGAATGGCACCAATGAACCCACGGCGCATAATCTTCTCTATACGGATCCGCAACGTGGTGATGCTGGGGTACGAGTTCGCCGCGAAATTCTTTTTCAGCTTGATCTGACCATGCGTAAGCATGACAACCTCACCCGAGTCATGGTTTTGGGGTCTGACCCTCTCAGAGGCTTTAATTCGACAGGTGACAATGAAGGAGGTGATGCCAGTGATTTTCCTGATAATACTTTCTTTTTGACTTGGGAAAATGCGGGCATTGAACTTTTCGATGATGGTACTCACGGCGACAAGGTTGCCGACGACGGGGTCTTCACACGGCTGTGGGCTTTCTCTACAGATGGCCTTGACTCGACCATAGTTCCAAGCGAACCGCATTCACTGGTTGGGGGAAATAAAAGGATTCGTATCCCGGAAGAAATACCCGCGACAGAGCCATATCGTGGTTTTTGGGAAAATCGCCGTTCCCCGCGCAGCATGATTTACAAGTTCTATGTGCTCACCACCGGCGGCGCGCACCACGAAAGTCCCGGCAACAATC
>CAZNGD010000345.1:0-2248 GCA_964572295.1 uncultured Verrucomicrobiota bacterium | reverse complement strand
CAAAGTTTTTCCATTGTGTGGAAAAATCGAAAAAACTTTTTCCATTGTGTGGAACAAAAACGCCCCACTTTTCCACACCGTGGAACTTTTTCGCCCACTTTTTCCACACTGTGGAAAAAACTTTTCCACACTGTGGAAAACCCCCGAACCCAACAGGAAAACAGGAACAATCAATAAGACCCGTGGCTCCCAAGGCAGGGACGGCACGCCGCGGCCGTCCGTCCCTTAACAGCCGCGAAGCGGCAGCCACGGATCTGGATCTCGCCGCCGCGCGTTGCGCGAGGCGGAGCAGTCTCCATAAGGCCCTGCCGGGCCTTGCCCGCTGTGCGCCGCACTGCAAACGGAGGATTTCTTGCGGATTTTGGCGCGGCCGCCCCGCCAAAATCTGCACCCTGAACCCCACCCCCCCTTTTCCACGCCGTGGAAAAGTTTGGCTGTTGCCGGAAATCACATCACGATTATGATGAACCCATGACGATTGCGATCCAAGCTGAACACCTCGCCAAAACATTCCGCGATTTCTGGCGCCGCCCGCGCGTACGCGCCGTGCAGGACATCTCCTTCGCCGTCCCCACCGGCCAGGTGTTCGGCCTGCTCGGCCCCAACGGCTCCGGCAAGTCCACCACCATTAAAATGATTCTGGGCCTGCTGTTCCCCACGGCGGGCCAGCTCACGGTGCTGGGCGCGTCGCCGCGCACCACGCGCGTCAAGGAGCGCATCGGCTATCTGCCGGAGGAGTCCTATCTGTATCCGCACCTCACGCCACAGGAAACGCTGGCGTTTTATGCAAGATTGTTCCGCCTGCCCGGCGGCATCGCCCGCGAACGCATCGGCCAACTGCTTGAAATGATCGGCCTCACCCACGCGCGGCATCGGCCGGTCGGCGAGTTTTCCAAAGGCATGGCCCGGCGGATCGGCCTCGCCCAGGCGCTGCTGAACGATCCCGATTTGATCATCCTCGATGAACCCACCGCCGGCCTCGACCCGCAAGGCACCCGCCAGGTCAAGGATTTGATTTTGGCCCTCGCCGCGCGCGGCAAAACCGTGCTGCTCACCTCGCACCTGCTGGCGGATGTGGAGGACGTCTGCGCGCAAGTGGCCATCCTGTTCAATGGCCGCATCCTGGCGCAGGGCGCGCTCGGCGACCTGCTTACCCGGCAGGACCAAACCACGCTGACCTTTGCCACCCCCCCACCCGCCACGCTGGCCCAACTGCTGGCGGCCGCGCGCGAAACCCTGGGCGCGGCCCCCGCGCTGGCCCACCCGCGGCAGGCGCTCGAACCTTTCTTTCTCGACGTGGTGCGCCGCGCCGCGGGCGCCAACTCCGCCAACGCGGCCGCCCCCACCGGCGCCGCGCCGGCCGCGCCCCTGGCCCCCTTCCTGCGCGGTTAACCCACTTTTCTTGCAAAACCCGCTTGCTTCGGCCCCGTCCGCCGACTATTGTTCAACGCGGTTTGTATCGCAGAAAGCAACGCAAAAAGGAGTAGCAACATGCCCAAAATTAATTTTGGCGGCGTCAAGGAAAACATCGTCACCCGCGCGGAGTTCCCCCTTCAGAAGGCTCAGCAGGTGCTCAGCAAGGAGGTCATCGCCGTCATCGGCTACGGCGTCCAAGGTCCCGCGCAATCCCTGAACATGCGCGACAACGGCTTCCAGGTCATCATCGGCCAGGATCCGCGTTTCACCAACGATTGGGACCGCGCCGTGCGCGACGGCTTCCAGCCCGGCAAGACCCTCTTCGATGTGGAAGAAGCCTGCGCCAAGGCCACCATCATCATGATGCTGGTCAACGACGGCGCGCTCAAATATGTGTGGCCGCGCGTGGCGCCCCACCTCACCAAGGGCAAGGCCCTCTATTTCTCCCACGGGTTCGGCTGGGTGTACCGCAAGCTGACCGGCGTGAAGGCGCCCAAGGATGTGGACGTGATTCTCGTGGCCCCCAAAGGCTCCGGCACCTCCGTGCGCCGGAACTTCCTCGCCGGTGTCGGCATCAATTCCAGCTTCGCCGTCGCCCAGGATGCCACCCGCCGCGCGCGGCAGCGCACGCTCGCCATCGGCATCGCCGTCGGCTCCGGCTATCTCTTCCCCACCACCTTCGAACACGAAGTCACCTCCGACCTCGTCGGCGAACGCGGCGTGCTCATGGGCGCGCTGGCCGGCATCATGGAAGCCCAGTACGACGTGCTGCGCAAGAACGGCCACTCCCCCTCCGAGGCCTTCAACGAAACCGTCGAAGAACTCACCCAGA
>CAZNGD010000344.1:0-2251 GCA_964572295.1 uncultured Verrucomicrobiota bacterium | reverse complement strand
GGCATCTCAACATAAAAGGAGTCACACATGAAACGGAAAATCAAAATCCTGATCCGCCGGCTGGTGCTCTGGTTTGGGCTTGATCAGCCGAACTGGTGGGAAACTCAACCCGACCCATCACCCACGGTGTTGCAAGGCAAAGCGCTTGCTGATGCCCTGTGCCGCGCGGCTAATGCGGCGGAGAAGGGCGCATGAACAAACCAGACGTTTTTCAGCAAGCTCGACTGGCCGAGCAACTCACGGCTCAATATAACCGCGCCACATCGGGCACCCGAGACATCCTCGTCTTCGGCGCAATGATGATCAGCCTCGGGAAAATCATAAACATCCAGTATGCGCGCGAAGATGACGGACAGCTTTTGGATAAGTCTGGCGGCCTTAAAGGCTGGATCGGAGCGCATTGCCCGGAAATCAACTACAAGACCGCATACGGTTACTATCGGCTGGCTCAAAGCCTGTATGAAACCCTCGAACTTCCGAAATCAACCGACCTGCAACGGCTCCTGCTCGCCGCCCCGGAAGATTTAGCCGGCAAAGAGGCCAAGCAGCGGGTGTTGATCGAACAGGCCTTGAGCGGAAAATCGAAACGGCAACTGGAGTTCGATTTCTCAATCCGCAGACAGTCGGGCAAAGTCGGCGCGCCGCTGGCCAATCAAAATGCCAGGAAGGATCGGGCAACTCCAGCCGATTATGAGCTGCAAAAGATGATCATTGAGCGCGATATCGGCAAGGCGATTGCCAAGCTGTCCAGGATGGTTGAGTCCAAGCGCGCCGCCACGATCGGCATCCGTGGCCTGCGGACCCTAATTGAGGAACTAACCTATCTGACCGAACAGGCGGGGGCGATCCTCAAGGAAATGGGAGAGCAAAAGCTGAAAGGTTAAACCATGATGACCCTGATTCCAGCCGCTGAACGCACCGACTTTGAACTTTTTCCGACCCGTCTCAAGGAAGAGGTCGTGCGGCTGCTGCCTCATCTGGATGCCGTGCGAAATGCAGAGTCGGTCACGGCCGCCCTGTCGGTGCAGGCTCAAGCGGCGGGGGTTCCTCTGGGTACCTTCCGGCGGAAGTTCTACGCCTGGCGTGATCATGGCTGGCGCGGCCTGATCCCGGCCAACTCCGTTCCCAAGTTCCTCATCAATTGCGCGCGGCTTAATCAAGAGTTCATCTCCGAATGGCGCCGCCGCGTTGAAAACGTACAGCGCCGCGCCATGCGCCAGGCCCACCACCAACTGCTGCGCGACATTCGATCCGGCAAACCAGTTGGCGGCTTGCCCCATTGGGCAAAACTGTACGCGGAGGACTTCCCCGGACGCGCCATCCCGGAATGTTGCCCAATCTCTTGGATTCCGCGCGGGCTAACGTACTCCAACCTTAAAAGATATGCCCCATCTGCTTTCGAGCTCAGGACCGCCCGGCAGGGCCGCCGCGCCGCGTCAGCGCTGCGCCCACTGGTTTTAACCACCAGAGTCGGCCTCAAAGTCGGGCAACGCTACGTTTTCGACGACATGTGGCACGACCACAAAGTCAACTTCTTCGACTGCGCTCAAACCGCCGCGCTGCGGCCCCTTGAATTTCACTGCATTGACTTGGCCTCCACGCGAAAAGTCGCATGGGGCATCCGGCCACGGCGGGTGCGCGAAGATGGCACCCACGAACAACTACAGGACCGCGAAATGCGTCAACTCTTGTGCCAGGTGCTATGCACTATCGGCTACCGTCCCGAAGGCACAACGCTGGACGTCGAAAACGGAACCGCCGCCATCAATAAAAATCTGGAAGAAATCATTGATTATATCACCGATGGCGCCGTGCAGGTTCAACGCGGCGGAATTGACAAGCGGACCCTTCTCAAAGGAGCGTTTGCACCACGAGGCGTCGGCAATTTCAGGCACAAGGCGGCGCTGGAATCCCTGGGCAACCTCTACCACAACGCGCTGGCTGATTTGCCAGGTCAAACCGGTCTGTCGCCAGCCGCGCAACCAGAGGATTCATACGGGCGCGACCAGTATAACACGGCGCTGCTAAAAGCCGTGAAGTCCATGGCCCCTGAACGCTCCGCCAAACTCTTTTTTCCGGTCTTGGAATTCAACGAATTCGCCAACCTGCTGATGGAAGTTTATGAGCGCATTGACGCCAGAACTGAACACAACCTGGAGGGATGGGGAGAGGCCGGTTATATCGAGCAGGTGTTTGTTCCCGGTCCGGGCATTGACCCTATCCCCATGTCCATCATCCTGGCCAACCAAGA
>CAZNGD010000343.1:0-2254 GCA_964572295.1 uncultured Verrucomicrobiota bacterium | reverse complement strand
GGGACAAGCAGCGCACAAAAGCGGAACACACGAGCCAACAGCCGAAAGCCGGAACAGCCAAACAGCCCCGGGCTCAGCGAGCCCGGCTACAGAAACAGCCAACAGCCGGAACAGCCAAACAGCCCGGATGCCGGCGGCGCGGATGGGTTTGCGTTCCGTTGGGGCGGGGGCTACACTGGCGGCATGAATCTGCAGAAGGTGTACGATTTTTTTGATTTCGTGGTGCTTTCCATCCGGGGCCGGTCGCTGACGGTGGGCGATCTGCTGTGGGCCTTGTTGCTGATGGGCGGCGGTTGGGCGGTGGCACGGCTGGCGGCGTGGCTGGTGCGGCGCAAGCTGGCGCCGCGGATGGGGTTCTCACCGCGCAATAGCGAGCTGGCGCCGCGCTGGACGTTCTTCATGCTGTGGAGCGTCTTTCTGCTCCTCGGTCTGCGGGTGTTGGGTGTGCCGCTTACCGTCCTCAACTTTTTTGGCGGCGCGATTGCGCTGGGCTTCGGTTTCGGCGCGCAGACGCTGTGCAGCAACCTCATCAGCGGCGTGATCATTCTGATCGCCCGCCCGTACCGCGTGGGCGACATCATTGAGGTGGACGGCCAGGCGGGCACGGTGCTGGCGGTGGGGATGCGCGCGACGGAAGTGCTCACCTATGACGGCGTCAATCTGGTGGTGCCCAACGCCAGCTTTTTGGCGAACACCATCGTCAACCGCACCAACTACGAACGCGCGTTGCGCGGGCTGATCACCATCAGCGCGGCCTACTCCGCCGACAGCCGCCGGGTGGACGACATTCTGCGCGCGACCGCCGCCGCGCATCCGGCGGTCATGAACAAGGCCGGCCGCGCGCCGTGGGTCATTTTCGACAACTTCGGGACGCACGGTCTGGAGTTCAAATTATTTTTCTGGGTGGACACCACGCGGGCCTCGGTGGCGGCGACCGCCAGCGAAATTCGGCACAACATTTTGACGGCCTTCCGCGCGGAAGGGCTGGCCATTCCGCTCGCGCCGCACATCCTCAACCGTCCGCGCGACTCATGACCCGGCCCGGTCCATGCGCCACGAGGATTTTTCCACAGTGTGGAAAACCCCGCCCATGCGGGATGAACTTTTTTTCCACGGTGTGGAAAAGGTGAGCCATGTTGCGCCTGCTGCCCACGCCTGCGGTTGTTGAGTACACGGCCGGGAGCTTTGTCCTGCCCGCCATGCCCCGGGTGTGCATTCCCGTGTCGTGCGACGCGCGGGTCTGCCGGGTGCTGCACGAGCTGTTTCCCGGTTTGCACCGCATTTGCTGCCGGGAAACCCAACCCGACGTGCGCCTCGAAACGGCCGCCGGCCCGGCGGAATCCTACGGGTTGCGGATCGCGCCCACGGGCCTGCTGATTACCGCGCCGGATGCGGCCGGTTTTTTTTACGCGCTGCAAACGTTGCGGCAAATCATGGCGCAAGCGGGCGCGGCGCTGCCTTGTCTGCAGGTGGCGGATGCGCCGGTCATGGCGCGGCGCGGCTACCATCTGGACATCAGCCGCGGGCGCGTGCCGCGGCCGGATATGCTGCGGCGGCGCATTCGCCTGCTGGCGAGTCTCAAAATCAATCACCTGCAATTATATTTTGAGCATCCATTCCGTTTTGAGTTTGATCCGGACATTGCGGGTGATGGCGATGCCTACGACGCAGCGGACTTACGCGCGCTGGCGGTTTTTTGCCAGGAGCATTTCATCGAGTTTGTGCCGTCGTTCACCTGCTTCGGGCACTTGGGGCGCATCCTCTCGCTGCCTGCTTATCGCGGCTTGGCGGAGGTGGAGTTTCCCGCGCCATCGTGGGCGGCGGCCACGTGGCGGCAACGGCTGCGCGGAGCCACGCTGGATTCCCGGCAGCCGGCCGCGCAGGAGCTGTTGCGGCGCATCCTGGCCGAGTTTTTGCCGTGCTTCCACGCGACGCGCTTCAATCTGTGCGGCGACGAAACGTACGATCTCGGGCGGCGGCAGGCCGGGGCGACGGCGGCCGATCTGGCGCGGCAGTATGTGGCGCACATCCATTTTTTGCGTGAGGAAGCCGCGCGCTACGGCATGACGCTGATGCTGTGG
The DNA here is from genome assembly GCA_964572295.1 of uncultured Verrucomicrobiota bacterium. GTDB lineage: Bacteria > Verrucomicrobiota > Kiritimatiellia > CAIQIC01 > Lenti-01 > CAZNGD01. Next base: position 173 of record CAZNGD010000343.1, on the reverse strand, counting down.
GGCGATATGCTCCTCCACCACCCCGCGACGCTGGCGGAGCTGCCCGCCGATTGCGAAATCCTCGACTGGGCCTACTTCCCCACCAACCGGCTGGAGAAATACGACCAGATCAACGCGCACAACTACACCACCACGGTCAGCCCATCCGTGCACGGATTCGCACAGAAGTTCAA
>CAZNGD010000342.1:0-2270 GCA_964572295.1 uncultured Verrucomicrobiota bacterium | reverse complement strand
ATTGCGGGTCATCATTTTGCAAGGTTCTCCGCATTCCTTCCTGGAATTCTTGCAAAAGAATATCACCTTATATCGATATAGTCAACTGCACCGCATGTAATTATATGCTTTTTCAGCGGCGACTATCTAGCGGGGGGATCGAAGCGGATTTTGCCGGCGCGGGCGTGGCCATCAAGGCCTTCCACCTGCCCCATGATTTCGATGAGCGGGAGGGTTTCCACGAGGTCGGCGCGGGTGAAGGCAATGACGCTGGACCGCTTGCGGAAGGAATCCACGGAGAGGCCGGAGAAGAATGCGGCGGTGCCGCCGGTGGGCAGCACGTGGCTGGGACCGGCCACAAAGTCGCCCGCGCTTTCCGGGGTCCAAGGGCCCACAAAAATGGCGCCCGCATTTTTGACTTTCTGCAACCAGCGGCGCGGTTCCTTGGTCATGATTTCCAAGTGTTCGGGCGCAAAGCGGTTGATGAGGTCCAGGCCGGTATCGAGGGTGTCGGCCACCACGAACATGGCGCCAGCGGCGGCGGCAACTTCGATGGCTTCGCGGCGTGAGAGCGATTCGATCTGCCGTTGCATTTCGGCGAGCACCTTGGAGGCCATGCTCATGTAGGGGGTCACCAGCAGGGCCTTTTCGTGGCCGGTGCCGTGTTCCAACTGCGAAATCAAATCGGCGGCGACGTGGGCGGGCACGGCGGTTTCGTCGGCCAGCACGGCAATCTCGCTGGGGCCGGCGACCATATCGAGGTCCACGGCGCCGTAGACCAGCTTTTTGGCGGCGGTGACGTAGGGGCCGCCGGGCCCCACGATTTTTTGCACCTTGCGGATGGTGTTGGTGCCGTAGGCCATGGCGCCAATGGCCTGAATGCCGCCGATGCGGTAGATTTCCGTGGCGCCAGCCACTTCGAGAGCGTAGAGCAGGTAGGGATTGACCTTGCCTTGTTTATCGCAGGGGGTGCAGGCCACAATCTCGGGCACGCCGGCCACTTTGGCCAGTGAAAGGCTCATCAGCGCGGTGGACACCAGCGGGGCGGCGCCGCCGGGGATATAGGCGCCGACGCGGGTCAACGGCGTGAACCGTTCGCCGAGCACGCCGCCCTTGGGCGAGGCCATGCTCCAATCCTTGCGCATGCCGGCTTTGCCAAACCGCACGATGCGCGTGAAGATTTCGGCTGCGCTGCGCTTGAACACCAGGTCCACCCCGGCGGTGGCGGCGAGCACTTCTTCGCGCGGCACGGCAAACTTGGCGACCGGCAACTGCAGGCCGTTGAATTCTTTCGTGTATTTCTGCACGGCCCTGTCGCCGGTGGCGCGGATATCCGTCAGCACCCGGCGCGCCGTTTCTTCGGCTTGGGGGTCAATGGCGGGGCGCAACAGAAAGGCTTCCAGTTCGGGCAGCGATTTGTGGGGCGTAAACTTCAGGATGGGGATGTTCAAGCTCATGGTCAACCTCGTTTCAAAAACTTCGGGTACTTTCGTTCATCGTGCCACATTTTTCGCATTCGGCCATGGGAATGTTCCGGTGGTCGAGATAGACATGCCCGCACCCCGTGCAGCGAAACACAAAGGGGGCGGCGCGGTGACGCGGGACATTCCGATACCACCGCACGGAGTAGTATAGCGTGATGAAAAACAGCAGCGCGAGATTGCTGATGAAGACGACGGCGAGCCAATCGGGCAGGGAGAGCGGAATCATGGCCCCTCCCCCGTGGCGGGGCCGGGCCGCAGCCAGGCCACGGTGCCCATGCGCGGTGCGTTGGGTTCCAGCAAGCGCCACGCGCTGACAGAATGGAGCAGCCGCTGGTCCAAGGCCGGCCAGCCGGTGCTTTCGTCCAACAGAACCGTGCGCGGGATGCCGCGTTCATCGAATTGCAATTCGACCCGCGCGCGCCACGCGATGTTGGTCCAGTCGCCAAAGTTGAGATCAATGCCGGAAAACAAGCGCGACTCCCACCCCGGCGGGAAGAGCAGGCGCGCGGCCTCACGGGTGGACGGGCGCGGAGCCAAGATGCCGCCTGCGGTATCGGCCACATCCGGGCGCAGCGTGGGCCAGAACCATTCCGGGGCGGGCGATTCGGTGAGGGTTTGCGGCGGCAGGTAGGCGTAGGCTGGCCGCGCCATCTGCAAGGGGGGGAGCAGCGCCACCTTTTCCTGGCGCAGGGCATGGGTGAAACCGGCGGGGGTGGATAGCGCAAAAGCGGCCGGGGTGTATAGCGTACGGATATCCCAGGCGGCAGGGGGGGCGGCGCGCCACCACGTCATGCGGGCGGGCGCAGG
>CAZNGD010000341.1:0-2272 GCA_964572295.1 uncultured Verrucomicrobiota bacterium | reverse complement strand
TATAGAACATACCGAACGGCGTTCTTGGGGACGTTTTGCGGCGCACCGTGGGAGGCATTGTCTTGGAACACATAGCTGCTGGATTGCACCATGAGAACCCGGCCAGTCAGGCTGGTGCCGTTGCGAAGCGAGATTTCATCGGCTTGGGAAATGGCAGTCAGGAGAAGAAGCGCACCCAGCACGGTAAAACGGGAGCCGGCATGCCCTCGTGCCACGGTTGGGGGTCTCAATATCCAATTTCCAATGTTCAACAGCCCAGATACTTTGGGGCGATCGAAAAGCCCGATGAAGACGGGAGGCATTCCTCCTGAATAGCCCCGCCGTCTCGGCGGGATTGTCTTGTTTTCTTGAGCTTTTCTCATTTGGGTCATGGTGGAGATCACGGCGCGGGCTCCACTTCCACGCCGAACGATTCGAGAAATTGGTTTTTGTCCACAGGATCCATGTTCTTGGCATGGCGGATGAGGGTGAGTTCGCGTTCCCAGGCTTCACGACTGGACATATCGCTGACCATCGGCCGGCTGAAGAAGTAGTCGGCCAACCATTTTTGCGGTTGCGGATAAATGATGAGTGCGCTGGACTCATAGACCCGAGAGCCATCGAGTGCGCCTGCGGACCAGTTGTGCGAGCCGACGATGATCTTACACAGGTCAACCGACACGAACTTTTCGTGCATCGGCAAGGCGGGAAGTCCGAGGCGGACGTCGATGCCCTTGGCACGGAGGCGCTCGGCCCATCGGGAGTGAGCGTCGTACAGGGCATCTTGGGGTGACACGGGCACATGGAGCAAGAGGCCGACATAAACGCCGCGGGCAGTGGCTTTTTCGAGTTCAGCGATGATTTGCCCCAGAAAACCTGTTGCGACTTTTTCGCCCGGTTCGGCAAGTTTATACATGGCGGTCAGGATGGTTTGGTGGGCATTGCGGATCAGGTCAAGTAGCACGGGGGCGTAGGCTTCGTCCGGCAGGTAGGCGACCCAGGCGTTGGTTTCCAACGGCGGGAAATCCACGTGTTCCACCAGATGCTCCCAAGCGGTGCGAGGCGCCGTAGGCGGCAGGCCGATCGGCCATTTTCCGGTCGGTACTGCGTTGGTCTCAACGAGTGTTGTTTGCTTCTGGAGTGGGACAAACGGTTGGCATATTTGGGCGAATTCATCCAGCCAGTTGCTGTACCACGCGGCCAACTCGGGAGAGTCGAGGCAGAGCATATCTTCGATATTCAAGGTTATCGCGCCCTTGGTCCAGTTGGCGGAACCCGTCCACAAGAAGCGGCCATCGATAATGCCGGTTTTCATGTGCAGGTTTTCGCGGTCCGAACCGAACGTGCGGATTTCGACGCCGGCGGTCGCCAGATTTTGCAGGACTTCCAGATTTCCCGAACCCAGCATCCCGACATCGGCCAAGATTCGAATGGCGCAGTCTCCGGCCTGGGCACGTTCAGTTAACGCGTCCACAATGCGATCTTCATTCAAGAGGAAGATGGCGACATCCACGCGGCTGGTGGCGGAGCGGATTTGCTCGGCCAGGCGTTCGAATGGTTCGGGATTGGGCAGGAAAAAGTTTTCGGGCGCCTCCGCCGAAAATCTTCGGGTACCGGGCGCATTCACCCGGCCCGGAGGCGCGCGAACGGCCGGGGGCTTGGGCAGGGGGAAGGACAGGCGTTCGGGCTTTGCACCGGAGCCGTGAACTTCCCCGGCCATGTCGGAGGCCGTCAATTCATCCATCCTGGCCAAATAGACCGCCGCCAGCGCGGGCGAGGCGATTTTGATGGTGTCTTCGCAATTCAGGTCGAAGGCCTGCTGAGTCCAGTTGGCGGTGCCCGTGATGACGGTTTTGCCGTCCACCACGAGGTTTTTCATGTGCATTTTGCCGCGCTTGGGCGGTTCGATCAGAAATAACTGGACACCATGGCGGGTGAGTTTATCCAGAGTGGGCTGTTGGGCGGCTTCGCCCATGGTGACATCCGTCAACAAGCGCACGGGGATGCCTTTGGCCGGCAATGCGCAAAGCGCATCAATAAGATCGGGATGTGTGAGATAGAACAGAGCGAGGTCCACGCGGCTGGTGGCGGTGCGCAATTCATTCAGGATCAGATGGAGTGCCTCGCCGCGCGGGGAAAAGGCAACAGTCACTTCAACCGCCTGCGCCGGGAAGATTCCCGACAAGAGAAAGCACAACGGAACTAGGAAACCAGAAAAAATAAAACGCCAGTGTTTACGCGTCTGGCGTCTGGCGTCTGGCGTCTGGCGTCTGGCGTCTGGCGTCTGGCGTCT
>CAZNGD010000340.1:0-2279 GCA_964572295.1 uncultured Verrucomicrobiota bacterium | reverse complement strand
CCCACCCCACACCACCAATAATGCGCCATCCGTTTGCGCGGCAATCACCGTGGATTCCGAAACAGCCAACGCCGGCGGCGCATCCAGAATCACCAAGTCATACTTTTCCGATGCTTCCGCCAAGAACTCGCGCATCTCGCGGCGCATGACCAATTCCGCCGGATTGGTCGGGAAGGTTCCGGTGCCCACCATGTCCAGGCCAGCCACCGGGGTATGCTGGCGCACCTTGTCCAACGTGGTTTGCCCAGCCAATATCTCGCTCAATCCGCGGCCCGCCTGCAAACCGAAAAAGCGATGCAATCCGCCGCGGTGCAGGTCGGCATCCACCATCAGCACCCGGTAGCCCGTCTGCGCAAAACTGGTGGCGAGATTCACGCTGGTGGTGGTTTTGCCTTCCTTGGGCACGGATGAAATCACCGTCAAGGTGCGGAACGGACGCCCCGTCGGATTCAGCAATAGCGCCGAGCGGATATTACGATAGGCCTCGGCAAACCCACTGGCGGGGTCCACGTTGCCCAGCCAATACGAGGAATCATCTTCCTGCCGCCAATGGGCCGTCGGCACCAAACCGAGAAAATTCGCGCCCAGTACTTTGGCAATTTCTTCCGGGAACCGGATGGAATCATCCATGAACTCCAAAGCAAAAATCAGGCCCAAGCCAATTGCCAGCCCGATCAATGCCGCCAAAAACAGACTCTGCATATTGCGCGGTTTCAGCGGCCCGCCCGATGCCAGCGCCCGTTCCAGAATCTTGACCGATTCGGTTTGGATCCCTGCGGAAATATCAATTTCCTGCAAACGGTTAAAAATCAAATCATACAGTGACTGCAGGCGTTTGAGGTTGCGCTGGATGCCCTCGTATTCTTTTTGTTTGCGATCAATCTCCAGCGCCTGTTCCTCCCATTCCTGTTCCACCTGTCGGGCGGCCTTTTCCTTGATGCTCAGGGCTTCCAGTTGTGAGTAGTACTGTTTGAGCGCAAACTGCACTTCCACTTTCAGGGCATCTTCGTTGGCCTGCAATTTGCGTTGCGTTTCCTGAATGAGGGGATGCTCGTCCTTGTATTTCCTGCGGTAGGCAACCAGTTGCGCTTCGAGAATGGAGTTTTCGCGTTTTAGCGTGCTCCACTGCGGCGGGGCCACCACGCCGTGCTCAATCAGGCTTTCCGCATTATCCACGGCCGCGCCATCGCCGGCGGGCATTCCCGCCTTGGCCACTTCCACCGCGGGCGCCGGCAGGCCATACTCCAGGATGGCCAACACCACCTCATCCGGCGCCTGATTAAGCAGCGGTTGCTGGGCTTCCAACAACATGCGTTGAGTCCGATGCTCGGCCGCTTGCTTGGAAAGTTGCGCCAACAGATTCGCCGCGACATTTCCCCGCTCCTGTATTCCGACCACGCTGTTTTCGCGGACAAACGCCAGCAGGTGGCCCTCCATGCTTACGATTTTTTCCGCCAGGTCCTGAGCTTGGCGCGATAAGTTATCCACCGTATTTTGCGAGCTGCCATCGTATTCAACCGACTTGTACTCCAAGTAGGCATCCGCGATGGCATTGGCGTAATTGGCACAAAACGCGGGCTCTAATCCGGTCACACTGATGGCGATAATCGCGGTTTGCCACAGCGGGTGTACGGATAGCTCGCGAAAGTTGCTGCCAAATTCCTGTGGCGGGAGTCCCAGCTTGGCGCGGGCGGATTGCAGCACATCCCGGCTGCGGATCACGTTGCACTGGGTTTGGGCATAATCGCCGCCAACGGCTTCCGCCTCGCGGCGCTGCAGGTTGGCCGGCAACACAGCCGAACGCGTCAGGAGGATTTTACACGTGGCTTGATATTCCGGCACTTGGCGCGCCATCGTGATCAGCATAATCACAATGGCCGTCATGAAGCAGAGCAGCAGGAGCCAGAGGCGCTTGGTAATGATATAAAAATACTTGCGGATATCAAACCCCTTGGGCGTGGCCTCCGGGGGCTCTGCCTCCGGGGGTGGCGGGGTGGTGCTGCTGGCAGGACGTTGAATCATATCGCGCATGGTTACAGCCCTAACAACCCTTTCTCCGGCACAATGATGACATCGCCATCCTGCAGGGGCACATCCACTTCAAATGAGCCCTCCTTCAAGATGTGCCCCACATCCACCAGCATCGTTTTTTTGCTGCCATCCGGCGCCGTGCGCTGAATTTGAACCTTGCTGGAGTTGGCAAACTGAGTCATTCCGCCGTGGCTCAAGATGACTCGGGCCACCGTGGCCTGAGGGCCCGAACTCAGCGCCACCGCCCC
>CAZNGD010000339.1:0-2281 GCA_964572295.1 uncultured Verrucomicrobiota bacterium | reverse complement strand
GCGGCACCCCTACCCCCCCGGGTCCCCCATCACCACCGCCCGCCTGGGCCGCGGCCCCTCCCCCGCCGGGGCCCCCCCCCCCCTTTTGGCGGGGGAGGCCCGCCCCTTGCGCTGGCGACCAGGCACGGCCGTGGACGGACCGGGCTGCCCCTCCTTTCCTTCCTTGCGCCGCGTCGGCATCGCCGCGACCTGCGGGCTGCCGCCTCGCCGGCACACGTCTTGACAAGCTGTCAGTAAGAAGAAGAAAAGAAGGAAAGAAGCCAGATGAAGAATACCACCTCCGTCGCCGTGAATCTCGGCGGCAAAACCATGACATTCGAAACGGGCCTGCTCGCCCGTCAGGCCGCCGGCCAAGCCACTTGCCAACTCGGCGAGACCATGGTCTTTTCGGCCGTCACCTCCACCAGCAAGCCCCGCGAAGGCATTGATTTCTTCCCCTTGCAGGTGGAATACCGCGAGCGGTTTTACGCCGCCGGCCGTTTCCCCGGCGGGTATTTCAAACGCGAAGGCCGCCCCACCGAAAAGGAAATCCTGACCGCCCGCGTCACCGACCGCCCCATCCGCCCGCTCTTTGCCGAAGGCTTCTTCAACGATGTCCAAATCAATAACGCGCTGATGACCGCCGATGGCGAATACGAAAGCGATATCCTCAGCATCAACGCCGCCGCCGCCGCCCTGATGCTCAGCGAACTGCCGTTCCTGGGCCCCATCGGCGCCGTGCGCGTGGGCCGCGTGGAGGGCCAGTTCATCCTCAACCCCACCCAGCAGCAGCTCAAGGTCTCCGACCTCGACCTCGTCTATGTCGGCCGCCGCGACTTCCCCATGATGATCGAAGGCTCCGCCAAGGAAATCAGCAACGCCGATATGGTCGCCGCCATGAAGTTCGGCCACGAAGGCGTGGTCGCCATTTGCGATGCCCAGATTGAGCTGCGCGCCAAGATGGGCCTCCCGCCCAAGACCTTCACCGAAGTCGGCCCCGATCCCGAACAGCTCGCCAAGCTGCGCGAAATCGCCGGCGCCGACCTCGAAGCCGCGCTCTTCACCGTCAAGAAACTCGAACGCCAGGAAAAGATGGGCCAGGTGTTCACCGCCGCCCTCGCCAAGATGCAGGAAATCTACGGCGCCGAAACCATGACCGAAAACCGGTTCAAGATGCTCTTCGATGTCGTCGAAATTGAGCTCGTCCGCCGGGGTGTCCTGGAAAAAGGCAAGCGCATGGATGGCCGCGCCATGGACGAACTGCGCCCGCTCATCGCCGAAGTCGCCCTCTTGCCGCGCGTCCACGGCTCCGCCCTCTTCTCCCGCGGCGAAACACAAGCCATCGCCGTCACCACCCTCGGCACCGGCCAGGATGAGCAGGAAATGGATGGCCTCACCGGCGGCGAAACCAAGAAGCGCTTCACGCTGCACTACAACTTCCCGCCCTACTCCACCGGCGAAGTCAAACGCCTCGGCGGCCTCAACCGCCGCGAAATCGGCCACGGCGCCCTCGCCGAACGCTCCATCGAGCAGATGATGCCGGCGGACTACCCCTACACCGTGCGCCTCGTCTCCGAAATCATGGGCTCCAACGGCTCCTCCTCCATGGCCTCCGTGTGCGTGGGCACCCTCGCGCTGATGGATGCCGGCGTGCCCCTGAAGAAGCCCGTGGCGGGCATCTCCATTGGCCTCGTCACCGGCCCCGGCCAAAAGCCCGTCCTCCTGACCGACATCCTCGGCGCGGAAGACCACTGCGGCGATATGGACTTCAAGGTCGCCGGCACCCGCGACGGCATCACCGGCTTCCAAGTGGACCTCAAAATCCGCGGCCTGGAATGGGATTTGGTCGCCGGCGCCTTTGACCGCGCCCACACCGCCCGCCTGAAGATTCTGGACACCATGCAAGCCGCCCTGCCGGCCCCGCGTCCGGAACTCTCGCCCTACGCCCCGCGCATTGTGGTCGTCAACATCAACCCCGAAAAAATCGGCGCGCTCATCGGCCCCGGCGGCAAGAATATCCGCCGCATCACCGAAACCACCGGCACGCAGATTGACATCGAGGACGACGGCAAGGTCTCGATCTTCTCCAACAACAAGGACAGCCTTGATGCCGCCCTGCGCGAAGTCGAATCCCTCACCGCCGAAGCGGAAGTGGGCAAGATCTATCGCGGCAGCGTCACCGGCATCAAGGACTTCGGCGCGTTTGTCGAGTTCCTCCCCGGCCAGGAAGGCCTGGTCCACATCAGTGAACTCGCCGACTTCCGCGTCAACCGCACGGATGATGTCGTCAAGATGGGCGAGG
>CAZNGD010000338.1:0-2292 GCA_964572295.1 uncultured Verrucomicrobiota bacterium | reverse complement strand
CGATCCGGAGTTCCTGGCCCGGATCAAGACCTTCCAATCCGCCGTCGCCACCCCCACCAACCGCACCATGGGCCTCACCAAAAAACTGGACACCCCCTCCTCGCCAGTCGCTTAGCGACTCGACAATTTTATCGCGGCCAAGTCAGCGCGCCGGCATGGATGGTTGTCGCCGACAAAGCAGTCGGCTGCAAATAATCAAACGCCGGAATGTTGCGCAGGAGGCCGAATGCCAGAATGACGCTCACCCAGACCCATAATAAAAATGGGCGGATTCGAGTCAGAGATAAACGCCTCGAGTGCACCATTTCTGACAGTACCCCCACCAGGATGATGGGAATACAACACAGCAGAATCGGATTATAGTGCCAAGCCTGCTGGACATTTCCGGATAACAAACTGCGAATGGCACGCAGACTGCCGCAACCTGAACAATATAGTCCGGTGGTCGCGTGAACGGGACACGGGGGGAACCAACCCACATCGGGCGGCAGCACCACCAGCAGCAGCAGCCCCGCCAACAGGAGGCCCGCCATCCACCGCCCCGGCGCCATGATGCCTAACCAAAAATGAGTGCCCAGCCAAACAGCATGAAATACAGAAAACCACCCACCACCCCTGCCAACAGCGCAATAATGCACCATATTTTGGCGGTATCGGATGCCTGCTGTGCGGCCTGCTGATTCCCCTGCATCAGGGCATTGTTCACCTTGCTGGCATAGATGATGGCGGGGATTCCCAATGGCAGACAGCAGAGAACTGTCACCACGATGGATTGCCAAAGATAGTTGGGAATATTTTGTGGATTCAGGTTCGGTGTGTCACTCATGGGCCAGCCTCCTTTTTGCCACGCGTCCGAGGCGAACTCGTCGCGTGAATGCCCCCGGCTAGAACCAAGGCTTTTTATTTTGCACGTACGTGGCCGTGAATTCTTCGTCGGACTTGGTCAAATACAGAATGCCTTCCACGAGCCCGATCACCCCGATGACGCTGCTGGCCATGCCGCAGGTGAAGATGCCGCCCACAATTGAAACCAGCAACATGATGAGGCCGGCTTGAGTATAGCCCAGATAGAACTTATGAACCCCAAGCGCACCCAACAAAATGCCCAGAACCCCGGCGGCTACTTTGCTCTTCTCACCGGCGCCGGACGGCAGCGGATTGGGTGAAGGAACTGGTGTCACATTGTTTGTTGCATCACTCATGATTGTCTCCCTTATTGTTGGTCCCTGTTTTTTTCAACACTCTAACCACCGTTTCGCCAGGGATTATGTGAATTCCTTGAGATATAAGTCAAACCCTGAAAAGCTCTATTTTTTCTCGCAAGGGGGCACCAAACAACAGCGGCGGCATGAGGGAATAAGACAAAATGTGGCGCCAGTTATTTTGCCGATGGGCCACATGAGACAATGACGAGGTCGCACACGGACCGGCACGGTGCGTTGCTGGTTTTGTCGTCCCCCCCCCTTTTTTTACGTCATCCCCCGTTCCTTCTTGATCGCCGAATACGCCGCATTCACCCGCTGAAACTTCTCCGTCGCCGCCCGTTGCAACTCCGGCCCAAGATGCGCCACCCGATCCGGGTGATGCTTCATGGACATCCGCCGAAACGCCTTGCGCACCTCGTCGTCCGTCGCCCCCGGCTCAATCTCCAGCACCCGGTAGTTCGCCCCCGGATCCGTCTTCGGCGCAAACATCGCCGCAATGGATTGATAATCACCCGGGCGAATCCCCAATTCCGCAGCCATCTTCTGCAGCAAACGCAACTCCGCCGGGTGCAAGTGCCCATCCGCATGCGCCAGCGAGAACAAATAATGCAACAGCACCATCCGTTGCGAATAGTTCATGTGCTGGTGAATTTGCCGACAAACCCCCACCCACGGCACCGGCTGCGCCAACATATCGCGCAGCGCACGAATGGACGCGCCCGCCACCGGCCCGTCAAAGTGCTCCGCAAAAAACGCCTTGGCCACCTCCAGCTCCGACCGCAACACACGCCCATCAGCCTTCATCATCGCCGCCGTCAGCGTCAGCAGACTCACAATAAAATTATTGCGCGTGATATCGGCCTCCGACGGCCTCCCACCCCGCCGCACCCCTCCCGTACCCGTCGTGGTCGGCGCATTCCGAAAGGCGTTAAACAAAACCCCCGCCGCATATCCTGCCACCGCCCCCAATGGCCCCCCAAAAATCCACCCCACCGCGCCAGACAGATACGGATTAACCACAACAAACCCCTCCGTGCCCACCCGCCCCCAAGCAACATCTCCCTTGGCCAGTATCCCGCTTCATATG
>CAZNGD010000337.1:0-2301 GCA_964572295.1 uncultured Verrucomicrobiota bacterium | reverse complement strand
TGGCCGAGGAAGGCGAAGCCGGAATAGCAGCGCCATTTCGATGCAGCCTGACAACGGCCAAGCCCAATGCAGTGGACAAAACGGCCACAGAATGGATGAAAATGCTCCAAGCCGTTCGCGCGGGCCACAATTTTTCTCGCCACAATTTCCGCAATTGCGTTATGGTGAATTGTTCGGCGGTTGGTACTTGCCCCGCCTTTTCAGGAGACCGAGCGATGATGAAAATTGTGGGTTCTGTCAAACAAGGCTTCTATTTTGATTCCGTGAGCCTGATGCGCGTGAGCCGCGAGTTGACCGGGTTGCCGGGCGTGGCGGAGGCGTCGGTGGTGATGGGGACGGAGGCCAATAAAGCCATTTTGAAGATGTCCGACTTGCTGCTGCCGGACTTCAAAAAGGCGGGTGATCAGGATTTATTGGTGGCCATCCGGGCCAAGGATGCCAAGGCGGCGGAGGCCGCGCGGCGAAAGGCGGATGAGCTGCTGACGGCAAAGAAAAAGCCGGTGGCGGACGCGGATGCGGCGGCGCCTGCCCCGCGTGATATTCCGGCGGCGGTGGCGGCGCTGGCGGGCGCGAACCTGGCGCTGATTTCCGTGGCGGGGCGCTATGCCGCGCGCGAGGCGCGCAAGGCGCTCGAACAGGGGCTGCATGTCATGCTGTTCTCCGATAACGTCAGCGTGGAAGATGAAGTGGCGCTGAAAAAAATGGCGCACAAAAACGGCCTGCTGGTGATGGGGCCCGACTGCGGAACGGCCATTCTCAATGGCGTCCCGCTGGCGTTTGCCAATGTGGTGCCGCGCGGCCCCATTGGCGTGGTGGGCGCATCGGGCACCGGAATGCAGGAGGTCACCTGCATCATCGCCAACGAGGGCTCGGGCATCACGCAGGCCATCGGCACCGGCGGGCGCGACGTGAAGGACGCGGTGGGCGGGATTTCGTTCTTGGATGGCATGGCGGCGCTGGCGGAGTGTCCGCACACCAAGGTTATTTTGCTGGTGGCCAAGCCGCCGCAACCGGGCGTGCTGAAAAAGGTGTATTCGCTGATTCGCCGGATTTCCAAGCCGGTGGTGGCGCTCTTTCTCGGCGAGGGCGGCCAGCCCGCCACGCTCGAAGAAGCCGCGCTGCTGGCGGTGGCTCACGCCAACGGGCAGGACCCCGCGCAGGCGTTGGCCCACCTGACCCGCCGCGATGCAGTCCTCGCGGAGGAAGCCCGCCAACTGGTGGCCAATCGCCGCAAACCAACGGGGCGCTATCTGCGCGGGTTGTTCAGCGGCGGCACATTCTGCGCCGAGGCCCAAGTGGTGCTGGATGGCATCCTGCGCAATGTGACCTCCAACGCGCCGCTGGGCGAAACCCGCAAGCTCAAGGATTCGTGGCATCCCGAAAAAAATGCGGTGATTGACCTCGGCGAGGACGAGTTCACGGTGGGCCGCGCCCACCCCATGATTGATTTTACGCTGCGCAACAAAATGATTCTGGAGCAGGCGGCGGACCCCGAAACCGCCGTGATCCTGTTGGATGTGGTGCTGGGGCACGGCGCCAACCTGGATCCGGCCGGGGAGCTCGTGCCGGTGATTCGGCAGGCGGCCAAAAAGGTGTTTGTGGTGTGCAGCGTCACCGGCACCGTCGGGGACCCGCAAAACCGCGCCAAGGTGGTCGAAGCCCTGCGCGCCGCTGGCGCGCACGTACAACTGACCAATGCCGCGGCGTGCAAGCTGGCCGGTTTGTTGACCGCCGCCATGGCTCGTAAAACCCGTTGATTGAAAAGGACACCATCATGAGCATCCCCCAACTGTTTTCCTCCCCCCTACGCGTGGTCAATGTGGGCATTGAAACGTTCAAGGACGCCTGCACCCAGGCCGGCGCCGCGGCGGTTCAGGTGGACTGGCGGCCGCCGGTGGCGGTCTCGCCGGACGCGGAGGCCATTCTGGCCAAGCGGCGCGCGCGCATCGAAAAGGCCAACCAAAAGGCGCTGGATATCATTCAGGCCGGCACGCCCAAATTGGTCGGGCTGGACATCGCCCGCAACGTCATTCCCGGCATGACCGACGACACCATCCTGCACGCCGGCCCCCCCATCACGTGGGACCGGATGTGCGGGCCGATGCGCGGCGGCATCATGGCCGGCCTGGTCTATGAAGGCCGCGCCACCACCATCGAAGAGGCCGAGGCGCTCGCGGCTTCCGGCAAGATCAAGTATGCCCCCTGCCACGAGCATGGCGCGGTCGGCCCCATGGCCGGCATCATCACCGCTTCCATGCCGGTGATGATCATCGAGAACGAAAAGTTCAGCAACCGCGCGTT
>CAZNGD010000336.1:0-2323 GCA_964572295.1 uncultured Verrucomicrobiota bacterium | reverse complement strand
GCTTGCTCGCGCAGTTTGTATTTCTGGATTTTGCCGCTGGCGGTCAGCGGGTATTCCTCGACGAAAAAGACATGGCGGGGAACCTTGTAGGTCGCGAGGTGTTGACGCACATAATCGCGGACGTCTTCTTCCGTGAGGCTCTGGCCGCGATTCAAAATAATGAAGGCCACCGGCAATTCCCCATATTTGGGGTCGGGCGCGGAGACCACTTGCGCGTCGCGAACTTCGGGCATGGCGAGCAGCAGGTCTTCGATTTCCTTGGGCGAAATGTTTTCGCCGCCGCGGATGATGATGTCCTTGATGCGGCCGGTGATCCGGTAATAGCCGTGGGTATCGCAGGCGCCGAGATCGCCGGAGTGCAGCCACCCGTTGGCGTCAATGACGGCGGCGGTTTCGTTGGGCATTTTGTAGTAGCCCTTCATGACGTTGTAGCCGCGGCAGCAGATTTCGCCCTCGGTGTCGGCGGGCAGGGGGGCGTAGGTGGCCGGGTCCAGCACGGCGACTTCCACGCCGGGGAAGGCGGTGCCGACGGTGTTCACGCGCCGCTCCACCGGGTCGTTGCCGTGCGATTGCGTGATGCCCGGCGAGGCTTCCGTGAGGCCATAGACCGATGTGATTTCGGTGACGTGCATGTCGCTGATGACGCGCTTGATGACTTCGCTGGGGCAGACGGAGCCGGCCATGATGCCGGTGCGCAGGCTGGTCATGTCGAACATGGCGAACATGGGGTGGGTGTACATGGCGATGAACATGGTGGGCACGCCGTAGAGCACGGTGCACTTTTCCTGATGGATGGCGGCAAGACCCAGGAGGGCGTCGAAGACTTCCACAATGACGAGGGTTGCGCCGTGGGACAGGATGGCCATCACGCCGAGCGTGACGCCGAAACAGTGGAACAGCGGCACCTGCAAGCAGAGTTTGTCGGCGGCCGTGAAGCGCTGCCGGTGGCCGATGCTCCACCCGTTGTTCAGGATGTTGTGGTGCGAGAGCATGACCCCTTTGGGAAAGCCGGTCGTGCCGGAGGTGTACTGCATGTTGACGATGTCGTGCCCGGTGATGGCGGCGCGGGCGGCGGCGAGAAGCTGGTCGGGCTGGTGGTCGCCCAGCAGCATCAGCTCGGCGGTGGTGTACATGCCGCGGTGCTTTTCCTGGCCGACGTAGCAAACGTGGCGCAGGTGGGGATAGGCCTTGCTGCGCAGATGCCCGCGGGGGTGCTCCTTCAGCTCCGGCACCAGGTGATTGATGATTTGCAGATAATCCACATCGCGGAAGCCATCAATGAGCCCGATCATTTTCATGTCGGACTGGCGCAGGACGTAGTCCATCTCTTCGGCCTTGTAGGCGGTGTTGATGGTGACCAGCACCGCGCCGGTCTTGGCGCAGGCAAATTGGAAGGTCAGCCAGTCGGGCACGTTTTTGGCCCAGATGCCAACATGATCGCCCTGGCCAATGCCGATGGCCAGCAGCCCCTTGGCTAGGCGGTTGACGCGGTGGTCGAACTCGCGGTAGGTCCAGCGCAGGTTGCGGTCGGGATAGACGATGAACTCGTGGTCGGGCGTGGCCTGCGCCCAGAACTCAAGTTGCGCGCCGAGGGTCAGCGGGGTGAAGCCGTCGGCATCCGCGCCGATGGGCTGGTGGGTGGCATCGGGAGGGAGGGGGGGCATGGCGGGATTCCTCATCGGTCGGCGGCTCACGCGGGCGCGTAGACCACGGCGAGGATTTGCGCGTCGCCACCCAACGCATGGACATGATGCGGCACGACGGATTCATAATAAATGCTGTCGCCCGCTTCCAGTTGATAGGCCTCTTTGCCGTAGCGGATTTCAATGCGCCCGGACAGGACGTAAATGAATTCCTCGCCCTCGTGCTCGTTGAGGACCATCTCGCCCTCGGCCGGGCGCACATCAATCAGGAAGGGCTCCATGTTGCGCGCGGCTTTGCGCGGCGCGCGCGGATGAAATGCCAACGTGCTGCGCTTGCGCGAAGGGTCGTTGCCGGAAAAATGGACGGCCGGATTGGCGTCGTTTTTGCGCACGATGGCCGGGCCATCCAGCGCCTGGTCATCCAGTAGCGTGCCCAGCCGCACGCCCATGCCGCGGGCCAGCCGCAAGAGCGGGGTCAACGAGGGGATCAGCTCGCCGTTTTCCAGCGCGTGAATCATATCCGCGCTGCAGCCGCTGCGCTGCGCCAGGGTTTCCACCGCCAACTCGCGGTGTTCGCGCAGTTTGCGGATGCGGGGGCCAATGAGGTTGGGTTCCTGTGTCATGGGGGTCTCCGTGGGGGGCGTGACTGCGCAAAAAAAGCTCCGCCGAAACGGCGGAGC
>CAZNGD010000335.1:0-2384 GCA_964572295.1 uncultured Verrucomicrobiota bacterium | reverse complement strand
CCCGGCTACAGGAACAGCCTACCACGCGGACGGCGTGGAAGCCGTCCCTCCAAAAAGACAGAAGCAGCCAACAGCCGCAGCAGCCAAACAGCCCCAGGCTCAACGAGCCCGGCTACAGGAACAGCCTACCACGCGGACGGCGTGGAAGCCGTCCCTCCAAAAAGACAGAAGCAGCCAACAGCCGCAGCAGCCAAACAGCCCCAGGCTCAACGAGCCCGGCTACAGGAACAGCCTACCACGCGGACGGCGTGGAAGCCGTCCCTCCAAAAAGACAGAAGCAGCCAACAGCCGCAGCAGCCAAACAGCCCCCGTGCTCAACGGGCCCGCCGACAACGCATCTACCCCCCGCCTGCAACCAACAAAAAGAGCGGCCTTGCGGCCGCTCTTTGTTTCATCCTGTAATCTGGATTACTTGCTGAGCTTGCGACGGAGCGCCAGCGCCAAAGCGCCGAGGCCCAACAGGCCCATCGTGGCCGGCTCCGGAACCGGAGTAGTCGGAACCATGGTGCCTTCGATTGTCAACGCCGCCATCGGGGTCGCCGACGGACGGCTGTCGAAGCGGGCCCAAGCGTTGTTGCCGCTGGCGGTGCCGCCGTAGAACGCCACGCCCAATTGGCCGCTTTCCAGACCACTGATGCCGGTGAAGGTCGTGGTGACGCCCGTATAACTCGTGGTCGGAGTCCCACTCATCGCAATGGAAACCGCACTGCCAATATCGGTCCAGCCGCCATCAACGATGCCCCACTGCGCGCTCTGGGCCCCCGTACCCGAACGGCTGTAGCGCCCGTTAATAGAGTCCAAGGTCAGCGTATAGGAGTCATCCCAAGAGAAGACCATGTATTGGTTGGCCGCAACGGCAGCAGCCGCGGTGGAGGCACTGGCCCCCGCAAGGCAGTATGTTCCTGCGGACCCGCCGGTGCCACCCGTCGTAAATCCGCCAGCACTCTCCATTGCGAAGCCATAACTTCCACCCGTAGCCACAATTGAGCCTTCCGTAATATTTTGGAATACCGTCGTCGTCCACGACGCGACCACTTCGGCCTGCGCCACAGAAGCGAGAGCAACGATCGCCAACGCAATCAATAATTTTTTCATCATCGTCTCCTTTGATTTTTGTTTTGTTTTTTTATTTAAACTCTTGACCAAGAAACACACTTCCTCGATCCGCTATCCGTTATATGCGAAAATGCCGGAAAATCAAAGTTATTTTTGTGTTAAAAGTGCAACCGTTTTACTACAGGGGAATTGGCCGCATTTTACCAAAGCGCTGATTTTTTCCGCCGGGTTCATTCCTTGACGAGGTAAATAAGTTTCTGCGGTTGGCCTTCGCGTTCGATGTCGAGCACGACGGCGCCCAGCCGATTTTGCACAAACTCGCCGATGAAATATTCAGCGCGGCGCTGGCTGGTCATGCGCATGGAATTGACGCGCCGCACGACATCGCCATCGCGCAAACCGACCTGGTTGTAAAAATCCCTTTCGCCCAAGGCGGTGTTGAGCCGATAGCCGGCGACGCGGCCGGCGGCATCGCGGTCCGGTTCCATGGCCATGAACAAACCGGCGAGGCGTTCGGGGTTGTCCATCATTTCCTGATAGTAGGCGAGCACGGCCGACCGGTTCACTTCCCAACGGCTGTCGCCCACGCGATGCCCAAAGCGGGTGGCCTCCCACACGGCCGCGGATTCGGCGGCGGCGGGGGCGGCTTGTTTTTCGGAAGCGCCCGTGGCGCCAGCGGCCAGCATGATGATTTCTTCGTGTTCGCCATCGGCAAGAATGACGTAGTCGGGGGTCACGCGCACGACGCGGGACTCACCCGCGCGCTCGCCTTCCTGGGCCAGGATTTGTTCCTTGGTTTGGAGGTCATCGAGAATGGCGCAGCGCTGGTCGTCGGCGGCGGCGTGCGGTTCGGTCAAAATCAAAAACACGCCGGCGAGTCGGTAGCGCGCGGCGAGTGTGCCGGCGACCGGCGCCGGGGCCACGGGCGCGCCGGAACGAAACACGCGCCATGTGTGCGGCGCGAGGGCCGGCCACTGAAAGGCCGGGGACCGCGCCGCCACCAAGGGCGAGCCGGGCGCGGCCGGACGCAGCGCGCGCCAACCGCTCCACGCCAAGTGCGCGCCCAAGGCGGCGGCCATGACCCACAGCGCCACGGCCAACCCGTGCCACGTTCTGATCTGATTCCATTGCCTCATCTGCCATTTTCCTTCTGCTGCGATTCTTCGACAACCGGGACTCCGGACGAATAAGCCGGATTCTGTCAACCGCCCATGGGGCGGCTCCGATCATTTATCTGGGCGATCAACCCGGAACCGCCGCGCGTTGCCGCGCCTCGGGACGGGCCGCCCCTGCGATTCCCTATTTGATCTTGCTCCGGGTGGGGTTTG
>CAZNGD010000334.1:0-2387 GCA_964572295.1 uncultured Verrucomicrobiota bacterium | reverse complement strand
ACCAGGACGTACACTCTTTCCCTACACGACGCTCTTCCGATCTGTCAGCCCGCTGCGTTGCAACGGCATCGCCACCGCCAAACCTTCCGGTAGATTTTGAATGCCGATGCCGATGGTCAAGGCGATGGCCCCCGCCACGCTATAGGTGCTTTCCCCGATGGCCGCCGCGCCGAAGGCCACCCCCACTGCCAGCCCTTCGGGAATGTTGTGCAGCGTGATGGCCGTCACCAGCAGGATGCTCCGCTTCCAATGGCTGCGCCGCCCCTCGGGGTCTTCCGCATACACGTGCAAGTGCGGCAAAGCCATATCCACCACGCGCAAAAATATGCCGCCCAGCAAAAAGCCCACCACCGCCGGCATCCAGCTCCCGCCCGACATTTCAATCGCCGGCGCCAACAGCGACCAGAAACTGGCCGCAATCATCACTCCCGCCGCGAAGCCCAGCATGCCATCCTGAAACTTGCGGTTGGGTTGGCGCGTCAAAAAGATGGCCGCCGCGCCCAGCGCCGTCATCAGCCAGGTGAAGAGAGTCCCCACCAGCGCTTGATGCACTGGTGATAATGTTTCCAGCCATGCCGTAAAGTCAGCCATATGCTCCCTTGTCAGAAAATGCGCACCATAAGCGCGCGGAGGCCCTGAAGCAAGTCTGCGGTTTTAGGCGCGCGGGTTAGGCCTCAAAATTGTTGGGTCCGCAGCATCACCAGCGTGCAGGCCTGCACCACCTGAATCCTCGCCGCCGCCAGTTGGCTTTCCAGCTCTGGATTTTCCGTGCCGGGATTAAAAATCACCCGCTGCGGGCGGGCGGCAATCAGGGTCTCCGCCATGCCGGCGGAGAGCGCGGGTCCCACATACATGGTGATGGTGTGCAGCGGCGCCGGAATGTCCGCGAGGCGCTGGTACACCCGCTGCCCCTCAATCTCGGCCAACACCGGATGAATGGGATACACCGTGTGCCCCTTCGCCGCCAATAATAGCACGGCCTGATGGCTATAGCGCGCTGGTTTGTTGCTGGCTCCAATGACGGCCACATTCATGATTGACCTCCGCATCTTGCGCAAAAGAATAATCTAATCCCCGTTGGCCCCCGCCGCAAGTTCATTTGCCAACCAACGGGATAGCAAAACTATCCACCTCCTGATCAAGAGCATGTAGAGCACCGCAAACCCCTGTTGGGGACACAGCGCACCCGCCAGCCAATCCGTGGAGGTCACGCCCCCCCTTGCGGATGATGAATTACACATATAATAGTCGCCGCTGAAAAAGCCCGTTTTCGTCAGGGAACGGCTCAGGCGGCTCGGGGCATTGGCACAAGAACGAAACGGAAGGCGTTGATCCAAAGGCGCAAAAGAAGGGCGAGGCCCTTCAACAGTTTCCTCCGGTTGTAGGCGGCCGCGGCCAGGATGGCGTTGATCTGGCCGCCGTGCGGTTGCCCCCAGTGAGGGAGCGCAAGCGACCGAACGGGGATGGGTTTTCCCCCCCGGCCGATGATCCGCACTGAAAAGGGGGCGCCTCCGAAAGGGGGGGGCACCGGGGAGAAAACCAAGGCGGGGGAAACCGCAGCCTCCCGCCTCCCCGCCGCGCTAAAAGAAAAACCCGCACCGCGCAGCGGGAGCGGGTACCACGGCGCGCCCGCAGCCCCGCAGGGAACGTGACAACGCGTCTTCGCGTTGGCGTGGTCTCTGGGCGCGCCCCATTCCCCGCGAAGCCCGCCCACGCGGGCGAGCGGCCTTCTTCTCGCCTCGGTTTCAAAATCGCCTAAAACTGACCGAAAAACGGCATTTTCAGCCCCAAAATGACAAATACAGGCCCCAAAAACGCGATTATGAGGCATTTTTCAGTAATATTTACTCCCCAAACATCAATAATGGCCTTCGCAACCCTTTCCAGAGGAATGGAATAGCGGATACATTAAATTATAGGACCGGCCCCAATATTTTAAAATTCATTGGCTGTCCCCGTTTTCCCCTGCCAAGGCATCATCGATGAATTGCTTGTAAACCCCTCCTTGCCGACGAAATTGCTCAGCCAGTTTTCCTTTCTCGTCGCTAGGAGCTCGCATGTAAGCACAAACTGACCGGACAGCCGCCGTCATTTCTTCCGACGAGTCGCGCCCATACTCAGCTTCGATCTTCTTGTTTGACCGTTCACGCCACTGTGAATCAAGGGAGATAGCACCTTTCCAACCAGCATGAACGGAATAGATGTGGAGCGGGGTATTTGACCCCACGATTCTTTTCAGATCTTGAGCAGCTTCCCCACTGTCTGCCGGGGACAAGAACAGTAGATACCTAGCCGGAAAAAGAACGGGAGGTTCTTGGCTTGTAGAATCGGAATGTCAAGTCCTGGCTTCCGTTTGACACTTTTTCTCATTTTTCCTCGTTGTTTTT
>CAZNGD010000333.1:0-2388 GCA_964572295.1 uncultured Verrucomicrobiota bacterium | reverse complement strand
AGCACCAGCGCGCCCATCACGTTGTAGATATGCAGGCCGGGCAGGCAGGCCAGCAAGCTGGCCACCAACGTGCCGGCGAGCGTGGCGAACAGGGCAATCCAAAAAACGGACATGGTCGGGCCTCCGGGTTAGGGGATCACCATGGCGGAGTAGCCGCGGTCTGCCTTGAGTTGCAGTTGGCCCTCATACTCGCCGACTTCGCCGCTGACGGCCACCGTGACGCCTTCGGCCAGTGCGCCGAGGACCTCGGTGGGCACCAGCGATTCCCACAGCACCAGATCAATGCTGCCGGAGTCGTCGGTGAGGGAGTAGGCCACGCCGCCGCGCAGGGCGCGCGGCGCGCCCAGCGTGCCCTGCACCACACGGGTTTGGCCCTTGTGGGCGGCGGTGATGGAACTCACCGGCACCGCGTGGGACACATCCACGGCGGGGGCGGAAGCGGGGGCATCGTCCACCAGTTTGACTTTGTAGCCGCTCTTGACCTTGAGCTGCGGCGTGTCCTGATAGACCTCCACCACGCCTTCCATCTCGAAGAGCGTGCCGGGCGTGGGCTTGACGGGGATGACCTCATCCACCGCGGACCAATAGGTCACGCGCAGCGCGGCATCCTTATCCTTCAGCAGCACGGCGAACGGTTGCTTGGTGCCCTCCTGCGGCGGCTTCACGGAGTCCACGCGGCCGCGCACCCGGATGGTTTGGCCGTCGAGCGCGGTGGTGACTTCGCTGACCGACAGGCTATTCGATTGCACCGAGCGCCCGCGGGAGTAATCGCGCGCCGGGGGGGCATCGGGGGCCTTTTTCTTGGTGTAGGTGGCCGCCGCCCGTTTGCCGGGGGAGCGATAGGTATCGGTGGGCGGGCCATCGAGGATTTCCAAATCGGTCCCCGCAGCCAGCTTGAGCTGAAGATTGTCCTGATAGGTCGCCACCGAGACGCGCAGGCGCACAAAGGCGCCATTGAGCACATCCTTGCCCTGAATCTGGTCATATTCGCCCTGCCAGAAATTCACGGTTTGCTCGCCGGAATCATCCTGAATCTTGAGCGCATAGGGGCGCTTGGTGTTGGCCGGCGGCGGGAAGACATCCACCACCTTGCCCGCAATCACAACGGACTTGCCCACCATGGCAGCGGTGATGTTGGCCAGGCGCACGGCGGCGGCTGGCGCCCGCGTGAGCTGGAAATCCTTGGTGCTGATCAGGCGCACGGAGGCTTCATCCTCCGCCACGCTCAACCCGCCGGCGAAGTTGACCTTGTCGCCCGCCTTGGGCACGCGGTCGGAGGTCGCCAGATCCTTGGCCTGCTTGGGGCTCATGAAGACCATGATGACGCCGGTGCCGTCGGACACCGTAAAGCCCATGCCGCCGTTGCGGAAGGTGCGCGCATCGCTCTGCGCCTGGCCTTCAATGCGGATTTGCGCGAAGTTCATGGTGGGCGTGACATCGCCCAGCTTGACCACGGGAATGTCGCGATACTTGGCCATGAGGTAGAGCAGGAAAAGGCCGATGGTGGCCAGCAGGACCGCCGCCCACCGGATCGCCACCAGACTCATGCGTTTTTCCACTTTGGCCCCGCAATACGGGCATTTGTTCACCGCGCCGACAAATCGGCCGCAGTGGGTACAATTCATTTCATTGGATTGGGTCTCGTGGCCGGGGAGCGCCTGTTTATCGTTCGCCATAATCCTATTACCTCCAGCCCCCGCCGCAAGGGGCACCCAAAAACGGCATCTGTCAACCTAGCCTGTTCTACGGCAAACCGCAAAAGACAAAACTCAACCGGGGTGTAGCGTTTTTTCCGGCTGCGCCCCGCCGGCCATTTTCTTCCTTCCCCTCGCGCGCGCTTCCGTGGACAATGTCCCGTTGCGCTGATGCGAAGCAGCAAAGGATGGAAGACGATGCGGACAATGCCAGCTCAAACCGGCGGCGCCGGGTTCCCAACAATCCGGCGGCACGTTTGGCGATTGGTCCTGCTGGGGGCGCTGCTGGCCTCCTCGGGCCGCGCCCAGTTGATCGCCAGTAACGACTGGGCGGTCGGCTACAGCCTGCCCACGCAATCGGAGAGCGTATTCCTCAACGGGGAATACATCATCCGCGATATGCTGCTGAAGGGCATTGAGCGGCTGTCGAATGGCCACAACGCCGCCATTGCCACGTTCACGTTTTCCGGCGACTCCACGGAAACCGGCGCGGCCGGGCCCATTTTGCAGGCGCTGGACAGCGCGTTGAACCGCGGGGCCGGCGTTCATTTCGTGGTGGATAGCGCGGTCAAGCGGCACAAGGAATACTCGCCGGGGCTGTCGCTGACGCGCCTCAGCAAGCGCCGCCGCAATCCGCTGGTGTTGTCGGTGGGGCCGTATCAATCGCTCATGCACCACAAAGTCGCGCTCTTCG
>CAZNGD010000332.1:0-2396 GCA_964572295.1 uncultured Verrucomicrobiota bacterium | reverse complement strand
GAAATCCGTCCCGCGGGCACGCGCCTGACCGGCTACGGCTGGATCGGCCAGGGCGACGAAACCATCTCCGTGGCCTACCGCGCCATCATTGAAATCATGAACCGCCGCGCCGGCCAACTCCTGCGCAAGATGGACATTCACGACATCTGCAACTGGCTGGGCACCATCCTCAGCACGCGCCGCTCGGCGGAAATCAGCCTGTTTGAATATGGCTCGCCCGAGTGGCAGGAATTCGCGGTGTGCAAAAAGGATTACTGGAGCAAGGGCCAGCCGCAGCGCGGCATGTCCAACAACTCGCTCGTCTTTTATCAGAAACCTTCGCGCGCGGAATTGCGCGGCATCTTTGATCTGATGCTGGCCGGTGGCGGCTCGGAGCCCGGCTTCATCAACGGCGCCGCCGCATTGAATCGCGCGCCGTGGTTTTCCGGGGTGAATCCCTGCGCGGAAATCCTGCTGGGCAACCGCGCGTTTTGCAATCTGACCACGATTGATCTGGCCAAGTTCAAGGACAACCCCAGCGGAATGCACCGCGCCATCTACGTCATCGCCCGCGCCAACTACCGGCAAACCTGCGTGAATCTCAAGGACGGCATTCTCCAGCACTCGTGGCACGAGAACAACGACTTCCTGCACTTGTGCGGCGTCTCGCTCACCGGGGTGGTGCGCCGCCCCGATCTCGGCCCCTACGAGCTGCGCCTGCTGCGCAACGCCGCCATCATGGGCGCGTATTCCATGGCCGATGAACTCGGCCTGCCGCGCCCCAAGAACGTCACCACGCTCAAGCCCGAAGGCACCATCTCCAAGTGCTACGACACCACCGAAGGCGCCCACAAGCCGCTCGCGCGCTACATCTTCAACAACGTCACCTTCGTGAAGCACGACCCGCTCGTCCCGGTGCTGCGCGAAGCGGGCTACGCCATCATGCCCCACCCCAACGGCTCCGGCGACTGGGTCATCACCCTGCCGGTCGCATGGGACGACGTGGACTTTGAAAACGTCAACGGCCTCGAAATCAACACGGAAACCGCCATTGACCAGCTCGAACGCTACAAGCTGCTGATGGATAATTACGTCGAGCAAAACTGCTCCATCACAATCAGCTACGACCCGGCGGAAGTGGATGACATCATCGCCTGGCTGCTGCAATACTGGGACCATTATGTCGGCGTGTCGTTCCTGCTGCGCGTCGATCCGCGGCAAACCGCCGCCGACCTCGGCTACCCCTACCTGCCCCAGCAGCCCGTCACCAAGGAAGACTACGAAACCTATGTGGCCAGCCTCAGCCCGCTGAACCTGGAAGGCCTCCGCGCGCAATCCGAGGATGCCGTGGATATGGGCAACGACTGCGCCGGGGGAGCCTGCCCCGTCCGCTGATCCCGCCGGGAAAAACCATTGACATCCCCCGCCTGGCCGCTAGACTGGCCGCACTTTTTCAACTGGAAGAGGAGTAAGCAACCATGCCCAACATCAAGAGCGCGATTAAGCGCGCCAAGACATCTGAAAAGTCCCGCCTGCGCAACGCCCGCGAAAAGTCGCAACTGAAGACCCTCCGCAAGGGTCTGCTGACCGCGGCCGAAGGCGCCGAAGCGCCCAAGACCATGGACGCCTATCGCGCGTTTTGTTCCGGCCTCGACAAAGCCGTCAAGCACGGGATCATCAAGAAGAACAACGCCACGCGGCGCAAAGCGCGCGGCGCGGCCTTGCTGCGCAAAGTCACCGCCAAGTAAGCGGTTTATTCATTCGGTCCTGGCCGACCGTCTTCGCCCCGCCCGCCCCACGGCGCGCGGGGTGTTTGTTTGCGCGCGCCGCGCGGCCGGCGGCGGCGCGCCACATCACGACAGCGCTTCGCAGGCGGCGGCATAGCCCGCCGCCATGGCCTCCTGCGCGCGCTGAAACTCCAGCACGCCAATCGCGCCAACCCTGGGCTCAATCAAAATATCCGGCGGCTCGATCTGCCGCCGCGCCAGGGCAATCCGCGCTTCCGCAATGCGGACCGATTGCACCAGGATATCCACCACCGCCGGGCGCGAAGCCGCCGCCGTCACGGACGCCTTGAGTTGCCGCGCTTTTTTCTCGATGTCGAGCAGGAAGCGCTCCAGCGCCTTCAGCGCGCCGCCATCTTCCTCATCCTGCGCGGGCGCGGGCGCGGCCAGCGCGGGCACGACCGGGGCCGGTTCGTTTGCGCGGCGCGCGGGGGCTTGCACCACGCCTGCGGGCCGCTGCACAATATCCACCGCAATCACCACCTGCGCGCCCATGTCGCGGGCCACGCTCACGGGCACGGGATTCACCAAGCCGCCATCCACCAGCGTCCGCCGCCCCAGCGTCACCGGCGAAAACAAACCCGGAATGGAAATACTCGCGCGCAGCGCCTGCAGCAGATTCCCGGAGCCGAG
>CAZNGD010000331.1:0-2397 GCA_964572295.1 uncultured Verrucomicrobiota bacterium | reverse complement strand
CAACGCGCCGTCGACGCGGGGAAACAGATAGAGCAGGGGAACCATCACCGCCAGCGAGGTCACGATGAGCGGCTTCAGCCCCCAGCGGTCGGCGGCGGGGCCGCCAGCCAGCGTGCCCCATGCGCCGGCGAATAAAAAGAGCGAGGTGAGCGCGGCGGCATGTTGCGGGCTGTAGTGCAGATCGTGGATGTAATACTGCGGCAGGAAGGTCACGATGCCGAAATGCGTCCAGGTGCGCATGATGATCAGCAAGACCAGCACCACCACCGGATAGACCACCGCGAAGGTGATGGGCGTTGGCGGGCGCGCGGCGGCGGTTGTCGCCGTTGCCTGCGGGGCGCGCGCGATTTCCGGCAGCTTGCGCCACAGCAGCAGACTCATGGCGCCGTTGAGCAGCAGGAACCCCAGCATGCCGTGGCGCGCGGCCACCGCCAGGAAGCCGGTGGCCAACAGCGGGCCGAGCGCAAAACCAAAATTGCCGCCCACGGAAAACAGCGACATCCCCGAAGCCTTGCGGTCGCCGCTGGCCCGGCGGGTCAGCTTGGAGGCTTCCGGATGATACGCGGCCACGCCGATGCCGCTGATCAACGCGGCCAGCATCAGCAGCGGATAATTCGGCATATAACCGGCCGCCGCCATGCCCACGCCAGCCAGCAGGCAGCCTGATGGAATCAGCCAGGCCGCGTGAAACCGGTCGCTGAACACCCCGAAAGCCGGTTGAATGACCGATGAGCTGACGTTGAAGGCCAGCATGACCATGCCGACTTGCAGTTGGGTCAAGCCCAACGTCGGCTGCAGGAACGCCAGCAGCATGGTCAACGCGCCCTGGACCAGGTCCGTTACGGCATGACCCAGCCCCAGCAGTCCAATGATTTTTCGATTCATGGCCGGGCCCAAAGACGGGGGATTTTCAAGAAGCAGCTCATCACGATTGCGGCAAGGTGTATCCTGAGCCGGGGCAAAGATAAATGAAAAACGATCCGGTCGGCCCACCCGTGCCGGCGGCGCCGGATGGGGCGGGGCGGGGGGGCGCCAAATTCCATGCTTGCTTTGAATGGTTTTGAAAGGGTATTTTCCGAGACAACATGCTGGTTGTACGTCCATACCGCAGGGCAGGCTTGCGGGCTGGCCAACGTGACGAAGGAGCATCCCCTTGACTTCGAACGACGATTATATCTTGGAAATATTGGAGAATGTCGGGCTGATCACGCGGGAGCAGGCTGTCGCCGCGCGACAACTGGCCACCGAAGCCGATGAGGGGGTCGTGGATGTGCTGGCCCGCGAGGGCGTGGTGGACAAGCTGGATGTCCTCAAGGCGCTGGCCGCCCAGTTCGGCATGGAGACCATCACCCTGACGGGCCTGGAAATCCCGCGCGAAGTGCTCGACATGGTGCCCGGCGGCGTGGCCCAGCGTTACAAGGTGGTCCCGGTCTATAAAAATGAAAACGTGCTGACCGTGGCCTTGGGCGATCCGCTGGATGTGGATACGCTCGACGGCCTGCGCTACGTGTTGAAGACCAACGTGGAAGGCGTGGTCGCCCCCCCGGAAGAAATCGAGAAGGCCATCGCCAACTACTACGGGCGGGCCACCGGCGCGGTGGAATCCATGCTGACGGAAATCACCGAGGGCACGCTGGCCCTGCCGGATGAGGTCAAAAACCAGTTGGTGGCCGATGAGAACATCACGGAAGCCGACGCGCCGATCATCAAACTCGTCAGTTTGATCATCATGGAAGCCTTCCGCAACCGCGCTTCGGACATTCATCTGGAACCCATGCCCAAGAAGTTCCGCGTGCGCTACCGGATTGACGGCGTGCTGCACGAAATGGACAGCCCGCCCAAGCGGCTGCAATCGGCCATCATCAGCCGCGTGAAAATCATGGCCAACATGAGCATCGCCGAAAAGCGCGTGCCGCAGGACGGGCGCATCCAGATCAACGTCATGGGGCGCGACCTCGATTTGCGCGTGTCGTCCATCCCGACAAATCACGGCGAGAGCATCGTCATGCGTATTCTGGACAAGGCCGGCATCGCGCTGGGCCTGCCGCAGCTGGGCTTCTTCTCCGACGATCAGCAGGTGTTTGAGCGCCTGATCGGGCTCTCCGACGGCATTATTCTGGTGACCGGCCCCACCGGTTCCGGCAAGACCACCACGCTCTACGCGCTGCTGGCCCGCCTCAACCAGACCGGCACCAAGATCATCACCGTGGAAGACCCGGTCGAATACCAGATGGGCGGCATCAGCCAGGTGCAGGTGCACAGCAAGATCGGCCTCACCTTCGCCAGCGTGCTGCGCTCCATCCTGCGCCACGATCCGGACGTGATCCTGATCGGCGAAATCCGCGACTCCGAAACCGCCGACATCGCGGTGCGCTCCTCGCTCACCGGCCATCTGGT
>CAZNGD010000330.1:0-2408 GCA_964572295.1 uncultured Verrucomicrobiota bacterium | reverse complement strand
TCGCGGCGCGCCAGCGCGGAAAAGACGCCCGTTGGTTTTGGCGCCGCCAAAATCCTCAAGAAATCCTCCACCAGAAACGCCGGAACAAGCGGAGCACAAAAGCAAAAAGGGAAGGCAAGAGCCGAAAGCCACGAGCCAACAGCCGAAACAGCCAGCAGCCCCGGGCTCAACGAGCCCGGCTACAGAACAGCCGACAGCCAGCAGCCAACAGCCCGGCGCGGCGCGCGGCGGAGCGGCTACAGAAGGCCTAATGCAAAAGCAACTCGCTGACCCGCCCCCCAAACAAAATATCAAGCCCAATGCGCAGCGAAGGCCGCGGCTCATAATCATCCTCCTTCGGAAACTGAATCTGCGGAATAATGGTGTAGTAAATCCACTTGCGGTACAGCGCGTCGCGCCACGCCACATTGACCAGCGAATCGTCCCAATACCAATCCGAACTTTCCAGATGCGGAAAGACGCTCGCTTGCGCCACCCACCCGCGCCCGCGGCCGCTCTTGAGCCAGGCAAAGCGCAGGCTTTGCTCAAACTCCACGCCCTCCATGTTCTCGGCGGAGCGCTCACCAATGCGCACCTGAAAAATCTTGCGCTCGCTGATTTGGCGAGTCCAGGTCATGATGGCCTGCTGGCCGAAGCCGTCATCGGTGTAGTACACCACGCGGGGTGCAAAGGCAAAGAGCGCATCGCCCACGGGGCGGGTATAGCGCCAGTCCGCGCCGACATAGACCACCGGGCGCGAGTCGCGCCAGCGCAGGCCGCCGTTGGCGGACAACTCGCTATTCTTCAGGGTTTTGAGCATGGCGCGAATCCCCAACCGCGTATGGGAGTCCTGTTGCATGGGGTCCTTGCCGGGCAGCGATTCCCGTCCCACGTTATCCAGGAACAGATGGATCCGGTGGGCGAGCGCAGGCAGGGCGAAGTCGCCGCGAAAGCGGACCTTCAGATCAAACTCCTTTTCGCTGCTGCGGCCACCCACGCGCGACAGCACGGAGAGGCGGAAGGTGGACAGTTCGGGATCGTAGGTCCGTTTTTCGCCGAGCCAGGCCATATCCACGCGGCGCACGGTATTATCGAGCCAGCGAAACAGCCGGTCATGCTGCCGATCCATCCAGGTGGTCACGGTGTTTTCGCGGGTAATGAAGGAATGCTCCTGGCTGGCTTGTTCCTCCAACGCCTGCTCCTGGAGATGGGGAATATCGGCAAGTTTCAGCCGCAAAATACGGGAGGGTTCCGGGGCGGCTGCCGCGGGAGGAGGCTCGTCGGGGGGGGCATCGGGAATGGCATCGAGAGGTTCGGCGGCATACCCGCGGCCGACCAGCAGACCGAGCAGACCCACGGCGATACCCCAACGCCACCGCCCGCCACGACTCACGGCTGCACCTGCCGCGCGCGGCAATCATATACATCCGTGCGCACGATTTGCGCCGTCACAAAATTACCGACCTGCAACCCGCGCCGGCCACCGGTCAACGTGGTATAGCCATCCACCTCCGGCGCCTGCCATGGCGTACGCCCGCGCCAGCTTCCCTTGACTTTTTCCTCCAGCAGCAGGCGCGTGGTTTGACCCTGCCGCGCGCGCAAACGCCGGGCGGACACCGCAGCCTGTTCGGCCAACAAGGCCGCGCGGCGTTCCTCCGCCACCGGCGGCGACACGCGCTCGCGCATGGCGGTGGAGGCGGTGCCGGGCTCCGGCGACCAACAGAAAACGCCGACGTGATCAAAATGCCCTTCGGCCACAAACGACAGCAGCTCGCGGAACTCGGCATCGCCTTCGCCCGGATGGCCGACAATGAACGTGGTGCGCAGCGCCGCGCCGGGCAGCGCGCGGGCAATCAGCCGCAGCGCCTCATCCACGCGGGCGCGGCCATAGCCGCGGGCCATGCGCCGCAACATGCGGTCGTGGACATGCTGCAACGGCAAATCCAAGTACGGGCACACGCGCGCATCGCTGGCCATCACGTCGAGGACATCGGCCGCCAGATGTTTGGGGTGCGCATACAAGACGCGGAACCACAC
Source organism: uncultured Verrucomicrobiota bacterium (assembly GCA_964572295.1). Classification (GTDB taxonomy): domain Bacteria; phylum Verrucomicrobiota; class Kiritimatiellia; order CAIQIC01; family Lenti-01; genus CAZNGD01. The sequence continues at coordinate 392 of CAZNGD010000330.1, read as the reverse complement.
GTCATCCGGCATGGTCAGCAGCTCGCGCAACAGTCGCGCCAGTTGCGGCTTGCCCGCCCAATCCACACCGTAGGCGGTGGTGTCTTGCGCGATGAGGTTCAACTCTTTGGCGCCGCTGGCCACCAGCTCCCGCGCCTCCCGCGTCACCGCCGCCAATGGCCGGCTGGCGCGTTGGCCGCGAATCAGCGGAATGGCGCAATACGCGCAGTTATTGGAGCAGCCCTCGCCCACCTTCAGGTAGGCCGAGGCCACCGCGCCGATGCGCAGCCGCGGGCGATCGAGCCACGTCAGATAGGAGTTGGGCAGCGTCCGCCCGGCATACCCGCCCGCCCGCGCCGCTGCGTGTCCACCCGCAGATCGGAAGAGCACACGTCTGAACTCCAGTCACTCCG
>CAZNGD010000329.1:0-2421 GCA_964572295.1 uncultured Verrucomicrobiota bacterium | reverse complement strand
TGGTGGGCGATACAGAACTCGAATCTGTGACCTCTTGCATGTCAAGCAAGCGCTCTAACCAACTGAGCTAATCGCCCGAAAGATGACGGCGACTATGCCACAACCGCGCGCGGGTTCAATCCTTTTTTCCCGGGCGGCTCCGTTTTTGCTCTCGCGTCGCCGGGCCGGCCATGCTTGAATGATCTCCGGGATGCGTGTGCGCTTTACATGCGGGCTGTGCTGGAGCATTGGACTGGTGCTGCTGGTCGGCAGCGTGCGCGCCGGGCAGGAGACGTTCGATACGACCGGGCTGGCGGGCGCGTGGGTGGCCAGTGGTTCGTTCACCGGTCAGGAGGGGGTGGTCTGGACGTACGCAAATGCCCGCGCCACACCGTCCATTTACCCCGGCAACCCATCGCTGACGCTGCGGGGCGGATCGGCGGCCACCATGGGCTGGCTGCTTTCGGGAACCATCACCGGCGGCGTGCGGCAGCTCTCGGCCACGTTCAAACAGGTGCTCACAACCAGGGCCGATTTCGATATCTGGGTCAATGATTGCCTGGTGGCCAATTATAAATCGTCGGGGGTGTCCGGTGCGGTGGAAACGGTCGGGTTTCCGGTTTTCGATGCGACCAACCGGCTGCCGTTCACCAACGAGTTTTCGCTGCTGATTTCCAATCGGCTGGCTTCGGGGGGGGCGCTGGCGATGGATGATCTGACGTGGGCGCCGTTTGAGTTGTTTGTCCGGCTGGACCGGACGGGAACCCATCTGCTGTATGTGGGGGGCGAGTACGATACCCATGCGGAAGTGTTTTCGCTGGGTCAGCCGTTGGCCGGTGAATGGATTATTGCGCCGGATTTCGCCGGCACCGTGCTCGGGATGGAAACCAACCTGTTGACTCTGATTCCGGTCGCGGCCGATGCCGGGAAAACCTTCACCGTCACGTACCGGGTGACGGGCGCCGAGGATCCCGATTTGACTGCGGAAGGCACGTGCCATCTGCAGGTGGAGCACCTGCCATCCGCGCGGCGCATCAATTTTGAGGGAGCCAGTTTCAGCTATAACACCAACCAAGGGGCAACGGTCACGCTCACCAACATGCCGTGGCTGTTTTTCAATGTCCGCACGAGCGATGTCACCGACAAACGGATTGGCGCCACTTCCGCGCGGTTCCGCTATTCGTCAGCCAGTCTGCCCGCCCGCATGGAAAGTCAGGAAACGTTTGCGGGAATCGGCGCGGTGATTTTGCACGCGGCCTACTACGGTTCGTCCAACCGCGTGGTGAAATTCGATGTGCAATCCCGTGGCGAGGGCGAGGCCGAGTGGACGACGCACGGCTCCTTCAACGTGTGGGATTGCGACGATCTCGCCAGCTCCGTTTTTGTGGTGGAGGTTCAACGGCTTGGGCCGACGTTTATCCGGCTGCTCACCACGGGCAACTTCAATGAAATCGCCAACGTGGATGATATCTTCATCAGCGAGTACGACAACCTGCCGCCACGGGTGTCGTGGAGCGGCAGCACCAATGTCCCGGTGGGGTGGGAAACGGTGGTGGATTTCACGCTGCACAACGCGGCGGGCATTGTTCGTGATTGGGAATGGGCGCTGGACCCGCCCAATCCCAACGCGCAGTTTGCGGGCACGCTGGATGATCAATTGCAGTTGGTGTTCACACCCACGGACACGAACGAGTGGGGAAACTACACGGCCAGCGTCGCGGCGCGCAGCGGTGGCGAGCTGCTCGGCGCAACCAGCGTGGTGGTGCGCGTGGTGTCGCCGCCGGAGTTCACCTTGGCGCCAACGGCAACCAATCTGGCGATATCCGCCGTGGTGGATGTCTGGGTGACCAATGTGGTGTTGCACGCGGGCGGCACCAATTGGACCACCACGTGGCTCATCGAGCCGCCGTTTGTGAATCCATCCTCCGTCAGCAACAAGAGCCGCTTTCGCATTGCGGCCGGCACGGTCGCGGCGGATGTGGGCACGCATTGGGTCAACGCGCAGGTCCGCGACAACGGGACGGGCGTGGTGGCCACCAACCGCGTCGCGCTGGTGGTGTTGGGCGGCGGCGGCGGGGAGATCACCAACGAGACGTATGTCATCACGGCCTTCGACCCGCAAGGCCAGGTGAGCGTGAGCGGCAAGGTGGGGCGGGTGTATCAGGCGTTTGGCCTCACCAACCTGGCCCGCGGCGTGGCCGCCACCAACTGGGTATGGCAGGGTGCGCCCGTCACCAACACCTCGGGGGCCCCCATGATCCTGGACCTGCCGGAGCCGGACGGGGAACGCCGTTTTTACGGGATCGTTATTCGGCCGACTCCCTGATTGGATTGTAGGGCTGGAATGGTCGCAGACCTTCCAGCCGTTCCCGGCGGGGTGGGGGGGGGGCCAAAAGCCAAAGCCAAAAATGGGGGGCAAAATAGGATTGGGTCGCGGCGGCG